>JANYBQ010000550.1 GCA_025360705.1 Betaproteobacteria bacterium
CTGCCACCGGTGCGGCTGTTCAGCAAAGGGGTCATCAACCAGGACCTGATGGCGATCCTGTGCCTCAACGTGCGCCTGCCCGACAAGGTGCAGGGCGACGTGATGGCCACAGTCGCAGCCTGTACCCGGGGCGAACGCGCCATGCAGGGCCTGGCGAAACGTTACGGCCTAGACGTGCTGGTGGCCGAGATGGCGCATTTGCTCGACTACACCGAGAAAATGACACGCGCCGAACTGTCGAAGTTGGCCGACGGCGAGTGGACGTTCGATGACTTCCTGGACGACGACGGTTTCAGCGAAGACGCCATCCGCATCCGCTGCTGCATCACCAAAAAAGGCGACGACCTGTCGGTCGATTTCGCCGGCAGCTCGCCGCAGGTGCGCGGCTCGATCAACCTGCCGTTCTCGATGACGCAGTCGTGCACCTATGCGTGCGTGCGTTGCATCATGGACGCCAGCCTGCCGACCAACAGCGGCTTCATGCGGGTACTCAAGGTCACGGCCGAGCCCGGCACGGTGGTCTTCCCGACCACACCGGCGCCGGTAGCGGCACGAGGGCTGACCGCCATGCGCTGCACCGAGGCGATCTGGGGCGCACTGGCACTGATGTTGCCCGACAAGGTTTTTGCATGTGGCGCGCAAGGTGACTTCGGCGTGACGATCGCGGGTTACGACCAGCAGGCCGCGCCCTTCGTATTGCTCGAATTCCTGTTCGGCACCTGGGGCGGGCGGCCCAACAAGGACACCAACGACGGCCTGTCGTCGTTGGCGGTGAACTATTCCAACTCGCCCATCGAAGTGGTCGAGGGTGAACAGCCGGTGCGCATCGAGCGTTACGGTTTTCGCGCCGACTCGGGTGGCGCCGGCAAGCATCGCGGTGGCGTGGGCATGGTGCGCACCTACCGGCTGACCGGTGTGCCCGACGCGGTGTTGCAGGTGCGCAGCGACCGGCAGAAATTCCAGCCCTATGGTTTGCAGGGCGGCAGCAAGGGCGCTTTCGCGGCCAACTTTTTGACCGGCGAATCGAACGAGCGCGTGCAGTTGCCCGGCAAGTTCATGCGCACCTTCCAGCGCGGCGAGTTGTACGAAGCCATATTGGCCGGCGGCGGCGGCTGGGGCGACCCGCTCGAGCGCGACCCGCAACGGGTGTTCGAAGACGTGATCGACGGCAAGGTAACGGCCGGCGCCGCAGCCACGGAATACGGCGTGGTGCTGGCTTCGGGCGGCAAGGCGACGGACCCCGCTGCCACCACGCTTGCGCGTAAACGCATCCGCGCCGACAGGGCAACCACTTTGGAGCGCGCGGCAGCCTGAGGGCCGCCCGGCCGCAACAACGACAACCACCCCCATGGCACGTTCGACCACCCGCAGCATCAACCCCGGCCGTGACTGGCCGGATGCGCCGTTTCTGGCGCTCGACCTGGACGCGTTCGAGCGCAACGTGAAGACCATGGCCAACACCATCGTGGCGCAGGGTCCCAAGCAATGGAGGCCGCACACCAAGGCGCTGCGCTCTCCTGAAATAGCGAAGCGGCTGATCGCCGCAGGTGCCAGCGGCGTAACCTGCGCCACGACATGGGAGGCGCAGACCATGGTCGACGCCGGCATCACCGACGTGTTGATCGCCAGCCAGGTGGTTGCGCCCTCCGCGCTGCGGACATTGGCCGCGATGAACCGTGGCGCACGCGTGATCGCGGCCATCGACTCGCCGGCCCACGTTGCCTTGTTGACCGCCGCGGCGCAAGCGGCCGCTACGGTAATCCCGGTGGTGATCGAAGTCGATATCGGCTTGCAGCGCGCGGGCACTGCACCCGGAGCCGCAACCGTCGATCTGGCCCGAACCGTGCACGGCAATCCGCATCTGCGTTTTTGTGGGGTCATGGCATGGGAAGGGCAGACGACGCGGTTCACCGATCCGGTGGAAAAAGAGGCGGCAGTGCGCGCATCGGTCGGCTTGCTGATCGACACCGCGCGCCAATGTACTGAAGCCGGCTTGCCGGTGGACATCGTCAGCTGCGGCGGCACCGGGACCTACC
>JANYBQ010000564.1 GCA_025360705.1 Betaproteobacteria bacterium
CGTAGGGTGGTTGTCACCCATCCTGTGGCCCTTCCTGCGCGTGTTGGCGGTTTTCACGGCCGCTCCGATTTTTTCATCCCGGTCATTCCCATTGCGCGCCAGGATCGGCCTGGCGTTCCTGATCGCGTACGCGGCCCAGGCCAGCATGCCGAACCAGCCGGTCATCAGTATCGATGGACCGCAGGCACTGGGCGCGGTGATTCAGCAAGTGGGCATCGGACTGGCCATCGGCTTTACCGTGCGCCTGGTGCTTGGAGCTTTCGAGCTTGCGGGTCAGGTGGTCGGGTTCCAGATGGGCTTGGGTTTTGCTGCATTTTTCGATCCGTCCACCAGCGCCCAATCAAGCGCCATGGGCCGCTTCTACGCCAATATGGCGTCGCTGCTGTTCATTGCGCTAAACGGGCACCTGATGGTGTTGATGGCGGTGATTCAAAGTTTCGTGGCGTTCCCGGTAGACCAGAACTTTTTGCAGGCCGTGAGCGCCATGAAACTGTACGACCTGGGCGGAGACTTGATCTACAGTGCGTTCTGGATTTCCTTGCCGGTAGTGGCGATGCTGATGTTCGCCAACCTGGCGCTCGGCATCGTGTCGCGCGTGGCGCCGCAGATGAATATTTATGCCGTCGGATTCCCGGTCACGCTGGCCGTCGGCATGATAGGCGTGGCCGCCACCTTACCCATGCTGGAGCATCCGTTCACCGCGCTGATGGAGCGGATGCTGGAAATTTTCCTGCGCAGGTAGGGCTGACGTGCCGTCCTGAGGCGCGATCAGACCAGATTGTTGCGGATGGCATAGACCGTCAACTCGGCGTTGTTGGAAAGCTTGAGCTTTTCCAGCACCCGCGAGCGGTACACACTGACGGTCTTGGGACTCAGCATCAGTTCGGCCGCGATGTCGGACAGACGCTTGCCGGACGCGATCTTGAGCAGGGTCTGCAGCTCGCGTTCGGACAGCGACGAGTGCAGTACCTCGTTGACCGGTGCATGCAGGTTGTCCACCAGCATTTGAGCCACGGCAGCGCTGACGTATTTCTTGCCCAAGGCTACCGCGCGCACTGCCGTAACGAGTTCGCTGGGATCGCCTGCCTTGTTGACATACCCTTGCGCGCCGGCGCGCAAACAGCGGATGGCGTATTGGTCTTCGGGGTACATCGAAACAATCAAGACCCGCACCTGCAGGTCGGTGTCCTTGAGGCTTGAGAGCACCTCCAGGCCGCCCCTGCCGGGCAGGCTCAGGTCCAGAACCAGCACGTCGCACGGCGTGGTACGCAAGGCATCGCGCACTTCGGAATAGCTGCCGGCCTCGCCGACCACCTCGATGTCGGTCGTGTCCGCCAGCGTGTCGCGAATGCCGCGTCGCACCACGGCATGGTCGTCACACAGAATAACGCGGATCATTCAGCTGTTTCCCGGCGCGCCGTCGTGGACGTCTCCGCAAGCGGGACGGACAGAATAATCGAGGTCCCCCTGCCGGTGCTGGTACTCACGTCGAGCCATCCGCCCACTGACTTGGCACGTTCATGAAGTCCCTTTAGCCCAAACGCCTTGGGTTTGCTTTGTTCGGATGGAGAAAAGCCCTGTCCGTTGTCGCTGATCTCCAGCGTAAGAACATTTCCGGTATCGGTCAGATCGATTGTGACTTGATCGCAACGCGCGTGTTTCGAAATATTGGTGAGCGCCTCCTGCGCGGTCCGGTAGGCCGCAAGCTGGATCGCCTTGGACAACTCACGATCGGACGGGGCCGAGCGCAGCGCTGTCCGGATTCCGGTGCGGCGCTCGAAGCCCGTGGCCAACCAATCGACCGCCGCCACCAGCCCCTGGTCAAGAATCGCGGGCCTCAAATTCATCATGATGCGCTGGCTCGCGCCCAGCGCGTGTTGCAGCATCTCGGTCGCCGCATTGACATGGCCGAGCGTGACCGGATCCGACAAATGCCGCCCGATCCAGGCCAGGTCGAGCTTGACCGCTGCCAGCACACCGCCAATGTCGTCATGAATTTCGCGTGCGATCGACGCGCGCTCCTGCTCGATGGTCATCTGCAGGTATTCGGCAAAGTCCGCCAGGCGTCGCTCGGAAGCGGCAAGTTCCGCA
>JANYBQ010000633.1 GCA_025360705.1 Betaproteobacteria bacterium
CACGCCGGCGCAAAAGCCGCGCGGCTCGGCCAGGATGATTTCCTGCGGCAAGAGTGTGGCCCCCACGCTTGTCACTTCGTGTACTGCGCTGCCCCCCAAGGGGGTTGTGCTTGCTTGGGGCGGCCCGGCGGAAAATTGCCCGTCCGGCACAGCGGGCGCTCTCACAATACACCAATCACATGGACTTCAAATGCCACCGGCTGGCCGGCCAGCGGGTGGTTGAAGTCGAACAGCACGCCGTCGCCGTGCGCGCCATGGCCCACACGCACCACCGCTCCGGCATAACTGCCCTGCCCATCGGGCGTGGGGAACCGGGCCACATCCCCCACCTCGTAAGTCGCGGCCTTGTCACCCAGCCGGTCCAGCAGCTTGCGCGCCACCCACTGCACCATATCTTCCTTGCGTTCGCCAAACGCGGCGCCGGCCGGCAAATCGAAGACGGCGCGGCTTCCCTCCTGCATGCCAATCAGGCATTGTTCAACCGCGGGAGACAACGCCCCGGTTCCGAGCGACAAGGTAGCGGGTTTGTCATTAAAAGTGTTGATGATGTCGCCGCTCGGACCCGCCAGGCGGTAATGCAGCGTGAGAAACGAGCCCGGCTCAACGTAGGATGGTTTGGAAGACATGGAACTATCGATGAATTGTTCCCATTGTAGAAAAACCGGCTGCGACGCCTCTGCCCTCCGCCTTAAACCATGCAACTCCAAGATCTGCCCCTGGAAACACGCCCGCGCGAAAAATTGCTGGCACGCGGTGCCGGCGCCCTCAGCGATGCCGAGTTGCTGGCGTTGCTGCTGCGTACCGGAATCAAGGGCAAAGGCGTTTTGCAGATGGCCGACGAGTTGCTGCAGATCAAGAAAAACGGCGAGGGCAAACCAGGCTTTGACGGCATCGCGGGCTTGCTGAACGCAAGCGCCGACGACCTGAAGCGGGTCAAGGGCCTGGGCCCCGCCAAACGCGCGGAGCTGGTCGCCGTGCTGGAACTTGCGCGCCGCGCACTGGCGCAGCAGCTACAGCAACGCGAGATATTCGCGTCGCCGGGCGCCGTGCGGCAATACCTGCAATTGCACCTCGCCGCCAAACCGCACGAGGTATTCGCGGTGATATTCATGGACGTGCAAAACCGGCTGCTGGCGATGGAAGAGATGTTTCGCGGCACGCTGACGCAGACCAGCGTGTATCCCCGCGAGGTAGTTTTGCGCGCGTTGCATCACCAGTGCGCGGCGGTGGTGTTGGCGCACAACCATCCCAGCGGTTCGGTTCAACCCTCGCGCGCCGACGAGGCATTGACGCAAACCCTCAAATCCGCGCTGGCGCTGGTGGATGTACGCGTGCTGGACCACGTAATCGTGGGCACCGGCGAGACGCTATCGATGGCCGAACGAGGGCTGCTGTAGCGAAAATTGCCCACTTCCTGGCGCGCCCGACCGAGAGCGAAAAAGCGCGGGATCGATCGTCACCGAAGATGCATTGCCGGTTTGCACAACCGCTGCATATGCGCATTACCATTCAGGTGTGAAACCTACCGCACCCCGCGTCCGTTCCATGGCCGACCTGAAACTGGTCAAAGCCGCCATAAGCTCCCAGGCCAGACAACAGGTGCTGCTCGATGCCGAACGCGCAGTCACCGTTAAACGCGCTGCCAGCGCAAAAGAACTTTTTATCCGCGCGGCCGGCGTTGTGCAAACGCTGCCCGACAAACGCCGTGCAAGCTTGCCCAAAGCGCCGCCGGAGCCGGTGCCGCGACAACATCTACTGGACGAACGCGCAGCGTTGCGCGAGACCATCAGTGACGAATTCGACGTAAGCACCCTGCTCGACGTCGATGAGCAATTGAGCTTCCGGCGCCCGGGCATCGGTACCGACGTGACGCGCAAATTGCGCCAGGGAAACTGGAGCATCCAACGCCAGCTCGATCTGCACGGGCTGCGCAGCGACGATGCACGGCAGGCGCTGGGCGAATTTATCCACCAGGCGTGCCAGATGGGCATACGCTGCGTACGGGTGGTGCATGGCAAAGGCCTGGGGTCGCCCGGCAAGGCGCCAGTGCTGAAGAACAAGGTGCATAGCTGGCTGGTGCAAAAAAACCAGGTGCTGGCGTTTGTCCAGGCCCGCCCGACCGACGGTGGCGCGGGCGCCCTGGTGGTTTTGCTCAAGTCGGTATCGATTGCCGGGCGGCACGACTGAGAGCGTGAGAGGCAATCCAATGCACCCGCGTGAGGCCCCAAAACAGGTCCAATCTAGGCGCAAAGCGCAGCCGG
>JANYBQ010000680.1 GCA_025360705.1 Betaproteobacteria bacterium
GATTGTTGAATCAAGCACCCATTGAGGCGGCTGCCAGAGCAGGCCTCTCGGATCCGACCAGCTGAGCGGCGAGCCACCGGCGTAGCCGTATGTGCTCATGCCACCACCGAGACCCAGTGGGTCGCTTTGCGCGTAGCGGCCCGTGGTCGGGTCGTAATCGCGGAAGTAGTTGTACTCTCGCTGCCCCGACACGATCCGCCGCCGCCGACGGTGATTTCGCTTGATGCGACAAGGGCTTGGCAGTGCAGCGAGCATGGGCGCGGTTCGATCCTGCAAAAAAGTTCCTTGATGCACGTTTTCACCCGTGCGCGGGTGCACGTCAAGTACCGCATGCGGTGCACTGCAGTCGGTTCTATGGGCGGGATTTGGACCGGCGTGCGAGCGTCGCCGATGGGTGCGTGGCCGCATGGATCGCCTGCAGCTTGCCAATCGCGACATGCGTGTAGATCGCGGTCGTGCTCAGCTGTGAATGCCCCAGCATGGCCTGCACATAGCGCACGTCAGCGCCGTTCTCGAGCATCTGCGTCGCCATCGTGTGGCGGAAGATGTGGCACGCGCCCGGCTTGTCGATTCCGGCCTCGGCCAGCAGCGTATGCAGGCGTTCGGTGAGCGGACCGGCACGCAGCGGCTTGCCATCCGGGCACAGCCACAACCGGCCGTCATCGATGCCACGCAGCCACAGCGGCCGCACCTCCTCGCGGTATTTCGCAAGCCACGCCAGGGCGCGTTCGCCGATCGGAACGAGGCGCTCCTTGTCCCCTTTGCCGTGGCGTACGCGCACGATGGCGGTACGCGTATCCACGTCGCGCAGGGTCAATGCCACCAGTTCGGCGCGGCGCAACCCGGTGCTGTAGAAGGTCTCGATGATCGCCCGATCGCGCACACCGACCGCCCCATACAGCGCCACGTGTTGCAGCACCTGTTCGACTTCTTCCACGCTCAGCCACGAGCGCGGCAAGCGCTGCGGCAGGCGCGGCAATTCCAGATCGGCCGCCGGGTTCGCGTGCAGATGACCGACCCGCACCAGGTAGCCGAACAGCGCATTGAGCGGCAGCAGCAATTGCTGCTGGAAGCCCAGTGAGAGCGGTTCGCCGTTCGTCTTGCGTGCGTGGTGCAGATGGCGCTGGTAGCGCTCGATCAATGGCCGCGTCACGTCGGCGGGCTGCAGGTGGCGTTCGCCGCACCACGCAATGAACCGGCACAAGGCCCGCTCGCGGGTCTGGACCGTCCACGGCGACAACCCGCGCACCGCGCTCCACTCCAGGAAGGCGTGCAGGCACGCCTGCCAGTTCACGACGCGAGCGCCGCGCCGTTGGGTCTACGTTGCGTTGCCGGCGCGTGCGGGGGCCGCAGACGTGCAGGTTCTTCCACAGCAGCGACTAAAGAGGAAGAACCCGCGTCCATGCTCGCGTTGCGGGCGATATCGGGCGCCCGCGAACCGGCCGCGATCCCCCCGCGTTGGGGCCGCGATGACCCCGCGAACTCCCCCTCCACACCCCGCGAACTTCGGATCGTAGTGGGATCGCGCAAGGTCTCGGCGTCGATCAGGCCGACCAATTGCGGCGCGGTGTCGTCCACCGCACCGTCGAACAACAGCTCGTAGACGAACGACTGCCCGCGCTGGCCACGGTGCACCAGCAGGTAATCCATCTCGACCAGGCGCTCCAGGTGCAGGCGGAGCTGGGTTTCGCTCACGCCAGCCACGGCGCGCACGTCGGCGCGGCCCAGCCGCAGCTCGCGCCGCTCGATGCGCTGCGCGTCGCAGCGCTCGGCGACCAGCCGCACGATCGCGCCCAGCAGCCGCCGCGTCTGCGGCGGCAGCGCATCGAGCGAACGGCCCAGCACGTCATGCGCCAGCCGGTTCGCCAGGGCGATATCGGCCAGCGTGACCTCGATGTACTCGATGGTCTGACCCGCAACGCCCGCCGTCTGGATGGGACGCTGGTGCTGGTGCAGCAGCGCGATCGCATCGATCAGGGTCAGGTACTTCGCGTGGTCGCGGCGCATGCGCGTGCTCTCGCTGCGGAACGTCAACGCTTCAGCGTACGGATTGACCACCGCCAGCGGCCGCAGCAACGTCTGCGCGGCACGATGCACGCTGCGGATCGCCTCGGCGTGCTTGGTGGCCAGCAAACCCGTCAGCGTGCGTGCGGAGCGCTGGCGCGCATGGATGGCCTCGGTCTGCTCGCGGCTCTCGTTGATCGTCAGCACCAGACAGCGGTTCAACAGCTCTTCGTCGAGGTCGATCGCGGTCGTGGTCAAGAGCAGCATCACCGGGCCTTCGACGCGATACTCCTGGGTCACCAGCTTGCCGGTCTGTGGATCCTTGCCGGTGCTCGCGATGGTCAACTCACCCTGGCTCTGCAGCAGCTTCAACGCATACGCCGCCTGGCGCACGCCTTCCTCCTCGGCGATGGCAAGAATCTTGTGGCGCAGGTCGCCTTCGCCCAGATAGAACAAGCTCTGCCCGGTCATCGCGGAGTAGTGCACGCGTTCGGCCTCGGGCATCAGCGACAGCAGCGCATCCATCAGCGTGGATTTGCCGGCCGCGCTGGTGGACTGGATCAGGATCGCCAGCGGCCGCTCCAGCTTGCGACTCACCGCCGCGAGATAACCAACCAGCGCATTGCTGTCCTCGCCGACCACGCCGATTGCGGCCACGTCGTGCACGATGCGCTGCGCGAGCTGCGGATCGCGCAGCAGGTGCATCGCCGCGTCGTGTTGTTCGGGTGTCAACGCGGGCGCGTTCGGTGCCGGTGTCAGCGTGTTGCGGATCGTCGCGTCCTGCAGGTCTTCGAGTTGCAACAGCAGCCGCGCCAGGTCGCGTTCGATCACCGCTTCCTCGACGGCGAACGCTGAGGCAGTTTGTTTCGCGAACACGGCACGCGCCTTCGCTGCGTACAGGTCCAGCGTATCGACGTGCAATCCCTCGCCACGGCTCGCCAGGACATTCACCCGCAGCGTGTCCGCACTCAGATTCTTCGCCAGCCCGCGCACGCGATAGCGGCGGTCACCGTAGGCGATCACGACTTGCTGCTCGCTTACGTCGATGGCTGGTGCATCGCTCGGCGCTGGCGTCGCACGCGATGCAACGGGCGGCGATGCGCTCTGCGGCATTGCAGGCGCTGGCAGCGGATCGGATGCAACAGCGGCGGCTAAAGAAGAACGCGGCGGGCGCGTTTCCAGTGTGCGGGGTGCGGTTGCATGGGCCTGCGCCTTGCCCAACGGCACCGCCTGCTGCAACACCAGCCCGAGACTCTTGTCCGGTGGGCCGACCTTCAGCGCATACGCATTGGCGTCGAGTCCTTTCGGGAACAGCACGCGCAGGCTGTCGATGCCATGCGCGGACAGCTTCAACGCCAGCGCATCGGCTGCCGTGTCGCCGGCGTCGTCGCGATCGAACGCGATCAGCACGCGCCGCACGCCGTGCGTCACCAGTGCCTGCAGCAGCTCGTCCGTGAAGCCGTGAACGCCATACGCGGAGGTGACGTTGCGATAGCCCGCGCACCAGAACGTCAGCGCATCAAGCAAGGCCTCGCACAGGATCACTTCTTCCGATCCACGCCAGCCGTCCAGGTTGAACACGCCGCGCTGTGGGCCCGGCAGGTACAGGTGCAGCGGCACGCCCTCGCGTTGCTTGTCGGCGAGCTTGCGCCCGTACACGTTCACCACCGCGCCCGACGCGTCGGTGATCGGCACCACCAGCGAGCCGGTGAACAACTCGTGCCCGCTGCTGCGCAACAATCCCAGCCGCTGCAATTGCCCGCGCACTTTCGCGCCGGCCGCGATCTGTTTCTCCGGCAGGCGATAGGCCAACGTGCGATCGGCAACGCCGAGACGGAACGCAGCGATCAATTCCGGATGCGTCAGTCCACGCCGTGCCAGATACGCCTGCGCTTCGGCGTGTTGTTGCAAGGTCGCGTGATAGACCCCGATCACGTCCTCAAGCAGCGCTTGATCGTCGGCGCTGGCGACCAACGGCGCGACCACCTTGGCCGCACTGCGCGGCGGCACCGCTGCCGACTCCGCCGCCTCGATCGGCAACAACCCGGCCTCGGCGCGCAGCAACTCAACGGCCCGACGGAACGGCACATTGCGCTCGCGCATCACCCAGTCGATCGCGGTGCCGCCGGTGTTGCACGCACCCAGGCAGTGCCACAGGTGTTTGGCCGGACTGATGACCAGGCTCGGTGTGGTGTCGTCGTGGAATGGGCAGCGGCCGATCAGGTCGGCACCGTGCCGGGTGAGCGTCACGCCCGCCGCTTCGGCCAGCATCACCAGCGAGACCGTTTCCTTTAGCCGCTCGATGTCCGCTTCCGGGATGCGTGCCATAAATCGGGTCTCCTGCAAAAACCTGTCAAGGGGGTTTGGCACAAAATAACTAGGCAACATGATACTACCTTAGGTAGTATTGGCAACCACAGAGCGACAACCGGGAATACGGTATGGCCATCTCCACACTTGCAGTCCCCCAGACCGTGGCCCTGAGCAAAGAAGAACGCGCCTTCTTCGCGCAACTTGGCAGCCGTATCGCCCAGCTCCGCAAAGACCAAGGCATCACCCAGGTTCAACTCGCCGAACTCCTGGGCGTGTCGCAGCAGACCATTACCGCCTACGAAGTCGGTCGGCGTCGCATCCAGGTGTCGGCGTTGCCGCTGATTGCCAAGACGCTGCGTGTACCCATTGAGGAGTTGCTCAACGAGCATGCCAAGCCAAGCAGCAAACGCGGCCCCGTGCCCCGGCTGCAACTGCAGCTAGAACAAGTCAGCCAGCTCCCCAAGGCGCAGCAGAAGTTCGTCAGCCAGATGCTCGACACGGTGCTGCAACAGACCGGCCGCTGAGCCGCTAAGGATCAAAGCCGCTTCACCCCGCGCAGCGGGGTGGGAGCGGCTTTTTCTTTTCAAGAACCACGCACACCGCGATGCTGTTTGCGGGTGCTGTGATACTGGATGGCGCACCCGCAGAGCGTCGCATCCGCTCGCCACCGGCGAGCGAGCCGGTTGCGTGCAATCCCCCCAGAACCCTCCCCGCAACGGGCAGGTCATGCGGTCAGCTGGGGATCAGAAGAGTGCCGCCCATTCCCCTGCCAACGCACCCGACCCGCAGGGTCGGGCGAGGGCTGGATGCCCGAGTTGGGCACACGGATTGTGCCGCCGCTGGTGCGCTGTGAGGCCCGGATTTACGGTGTAGTCATTAGCAACACGCCGCGAAGGGCGTGTACATCGGCAAAGCCGCGCCACGCCTCGCTCTCAGACCCCGCAACTACACGTACTTTTATCTTGCACTACTTCTGTTCTCTGGCCCTTCCAGCGTTTTGCCTGCCGCGGCCGTGTCCGGTTTCGTGCCATGCCCTTGCCACCGGATGTGTCGCGGCGTTGGCAGCTTTCTGGGCAACGCCGTGCTGGGAGCGTGACACCAACCACGCCAGCGCCCCGGTGACATAGTGCGAATTACGCGGCGAGCCTCAGCGAGCGAACAGTGCCATCGGCACTGCGCGTCAATCGCGCATTATGTCGTTAGGGGAGCCCGTGACTGCGCCCGCTACGCCCTGAGCGCAGGAACTCCATTTTGCTTCGTGCGCCTCGGCGCATCCGCCCTGGGCAAGCTCAACAATAGCAGCCAAGAAAAAAGCCCCTATCGGGTCGGGAGCGGGGCTTCTGGAAGGGGCGTTCGGCGTTCATTCAAACGCTAATGTTCTCTGACCCTCAAGGCTGGCGCTCATTCAAACGCTAATGTTCTCTGACCCTCAAGGCTCGGCGATCGAGAAGCCACGCCGTGAGGCGGGCGGACTACGCGTGTGCGCAGTCGATCAGGAGGACAAAGCCGAGGGGATCAGCGGAGAACGTGCGATCACGCTGCAAGAGCGGCGGGCGCAACTCGGGTAAGGACACAGTCCCAATGTGGTCTGTGCCTGCCCCTGAGGGCGGTTTGGATGATGCGCCAGACTGAGCTGGCGAACGCGACGCGAAGCGTCGCAGGTTCAACTGGGGCTACGAAACCCGGTCTTGCTTCGGCCGCCGAAGCGGCCTGTCGTGGTCAGGATGGTGCCAAGCAATCAGCGATCGCGCAAGTTGAAGTTAGGGTCATCGGGGGTGCAATGCTCGGTTCATTGGCTATTTCATCACTTGCTGCGTGTGCTCTTGTAGAAATTTCTTAGCAGCATCAACGGCGGCGGCATCAGCGTTATTTTTAACAACGAGCTTCGCCCAATAGACAGCCCGAACTTGGTCAGCAGCATCCTTCAGCTTAGAAAGCTTGTACGCATAGTTGAACTGCGCAGTTGCATTCCCATCCTCCGCAGCAATGACAAGCCAACGCGCTGCTTCCGCTTCATCCAAGGCAACGAGTTGGTAGTGTTGGGAGAGATGAAAGGCCGCATCGCCAGAACCCATAAGCGCTTCCTGCTTCAGGCGCGGCAAATCGCCTGGACTTATTCTCAAATCCTGAGTTCCAGCAATTGGCGCGCCATTAGCTATCGAAGCGAAAGCACTCGCCATTAGCAAGAGCGACAAATTAGCAAATTTCGACATGCAAGCCTCCTACCAGCCTGGAGCATTCGCGGAAGGTTCGTAAAAGGGAACCCAACCGCCTGAATGCGCGAGGTCCGGAGCATTCGAATTTCCTAGGTACGGCGCAACAGCAGTGTTCCCGTTTGGGTAAATCCACAGCGTGTTGTTCGGGGCAGACACGACGTCATTGCCTCCAAGAGCATCCGCCAATTGCTGCGCGTAGTCGCGACTGAACCACCCAGCACTTGCTCCGGTATTGCAGGAGTACAAAATTACGTGTTGCCCCGGATGGTAGCCATGTAGCGCCTTAATTTGCGCGGCGAGATCGGCGGGAGAGATATCGACCCCTGTAGGCCCTTGGAACACTGTCGGACTTCCATGCCCACCGACAGTAATTGCGCCTGGCGTACTTGGGATGTTGTCGGCATAGCCATGTATTGCTTGGTTGGTGGGGAAGTCATTGATGTCCAGCGCCAGCCCGAACGGATCGCGATATCGCAGCGGATTCCCACCCACATAGGCGTACGTGCTGATGCCG
>JANYBQ010000684.1 GCA_025360705.1 Betaproteobacteria bacterium
CGGACTCATGGTCCGAGTTTTCCAGCAACACGCACCAGGGGGTGGACTGGTAAAGCGGCACCGAGGGTTGTGGGTAATGGCGCGCCACCAGCGACAGCGCAAATTGGCCCATCACCTCGAAACCGGTCAGCCCCGCGCCAAGTTGCCGGTGCGACAGCTCCAGCAGGGCCACAGCTTGTTCGAGCGACGGCACGGCGGCCCAGGCCGTAAGTTGCGCTGCCGGCAAGGGGTACAGCTTCAGGGTGGCCGCGGTGATGATGCCCAGCGTGCCTTCAGAGCCGATAAACAGGTTGCGCAAGTCGTAACCGGTGTTGTCTTTGCGCAGACCCGTTAACCCGTTCCAGATATCGCCTTTGGCGGTGACCACTTCCAGACCCAAACACAGGTCGCGGGTATTGCCGTAACGCAACACCTGCGTGCCACCGGCATTGGTTCCCAGGTTGCCGCCAATGGTGCAACTTCCTTCCGCGGCCAGGCTCAACGGAAACAGGTAACCGGCTTGCCCTGCGGCGGTTTGCAGCTTGTGCAACACGCAGCCGGCTTCAACCGTCATGGTCAGGTTGGCGCCGTCCACTGCGCGGATGGCATTCATGCGCTGCAGGCTCAACACGATTTGGCGTCCGCTGGTGTCGGGCGTGGAGCCCACCACCAGCCCGGTGTTGCCACCTTGCGGCACGAAGCTGACACCCGTGGCATTTTGATGCTCGGCACATAGTTGCACTGCTGCTGCGACATCGACCGTGTTCGCCGGTCGCACGATGGCCAGTGCACGGCCCCGGCTGCGTTTGCGCCAGTCGCTTTCCCAGGCGCTCAAGTCGGTGGCCGGGTCATCGTGGGTCAGTACGTTGTGCGGGCCGACGATGCGGCGTAATCCGTCGAGCAGGGTAGTGATGGGAGTTTTCATCGCGCGTTCACAAAACCATCGCTTTGGCCGCGTTGCGCAGCCGCAGCCGCACATGCAGCGCGCAGGCCGCGAACAGGGACAGGCACAGTAGCACTTCCAGCAGCGCCAGCCAGGAGCCCGGGGCGCGGTCGCCCCAGGCCCGCACCACGCCTTCGATAAAGTAGAACCACACCATCAGGCTGACCCAGCGGTAGGTGTACATGCGGTTCTTCAGCAGGCCGGCCAGCGGGATACACAGCGGCAGCACCTTCAGTGCCAGCCACGAACCGCCGGGGCGCAGCGGCGCCAGCCACAACTCCCAGGCCATGCCCAGAGCGATCAGTCCCAGCAGGCTTGCCACGGCCAGCGTGCGCGTAAGGCGCACTGCCTTGTCGCTTGTATTCAAAAGGTAACCTCCGTGCTGCGCACTGCGGTGTTTCGCCCTTGGGGCGGCCCGGCGGTGCTCAATGCAGTGGCATCATACCGGCCATGCGCATACCCTGGGACATCCGTGCTTTTGCTAAAAATCTGTCCCACTTTCCCTGGAAAAGCACTGCGCTGACATTGCGCAAACGCTTCCGCGAAGACCGTCTGGGCCTGACCGCCAGCAGCCTCACATTCACCACCATGATTGCCCTGGTGCCTCTGGTAACCGTGGCGCTGGCTGTCTTCTCGGCTTTTCCGCTGTTCGGCAAGTTGCAACTGGTGCTGCAAAAATGGCTGGTCGAAAGCCTGGTACCGGAAAGCATTGCGCGCCAGGTGCTGGGTTACCTGACCCAGTTCGCGGGTCAGGCGAACCGACTCGGCTCCCTCGGGCTGGTGCTGCTGTTCGGTACCGCGCTGGCATTGATCCTGACCATTGACCGCACGCTCAACGCCATCTGGCGCGTGCACCGACCGCGGCCACTGCGGCAACGGCTGCTGATCTACTGGTCAGGAATGACGCTGGGGCCGCTGCTGCTTGCAGCAACCGTGACGATGACCTCCTACGCGTTGTCCGCATCCAAGGGTCTGGTAGGGGGCATGCCGGGTAGCGTGGCTTTTTTGCTGGACGTCATCCAGTACGTGATTTTGGCCGCCGGCACCGCCGCGCTGTACCACTATGTACCCAATACCAGCGTGAAATGGTCGCATGCCTGGGCTGGCGGACTGTTTGTGTCCACTGGCATGGAACTAGCCAAGAAACTACTGGTGTTGTACCTGGGCAAGGTGCCGACCTATTCGGTCGTATACGGCACGTTCGCGACGGTGCCGATATTGCTGGTGTGGATCTACCTGGCCTGGGTGATTGTGTTGTTGGGCGCGGTGATCACAGCGTACCTGCCCAGCCTTCGGTCCGGTGTGATGCGGCGAGACTTGGGCGCGGGCTGGCGTTTCCAGCTTGCGCTTGAGAGCCTGCAACTGCTGTACCGGGCGCGTACGACCGATGGCAAGGGCCTGACCGTGAGCCAATTGGCCGACACGCTGCAAGTCAGCCACCTGGGCATAGAGTCCGCGCTGGAAGCCCTGGTGGCGCTGGATTGGGTGGCGCGTCTGGACGACGGACTGGACCGGACAGAGGCGCGACTCGTTTTGCTGGCCGACCCCGACAGCACGTACATGGAGCCGCTGATGCAGTCTCTGCTGCTGCGCCGCACGGATAACACCGATAAATTGTGGAGCAGTGCGCGCTGGGCGGACATTCGGTTGAGCCAAGTGCTGTAAGGCAGCTGTTGAAGGTGACCGGTTAAAAGCTGGTTCCCAGCATGAACAACACCGCAATGCCCATCACCCCCGTCGCGGCCCAGCCGAAAAAGCGGTGGCGCGGGCTGATGGTGTAGTCGCCCATCAGGCGCCGGGACTGGCCGATCCACATCATCGCCGCCATGATAGGCACTGAAATGACGCCGTTCACGATGGCGCTCCAGACCAGGGCCTTGATCGGGTCCACCTCCAGGTAACCCATCACCGTGCCGATACCGGTTGCCGCGACGATGATCAGGTAAAAACCGCGGGCTTCGCGGAACCCGTTGGAGAGCCCGGCCTTCCAGCCATACAACTCGCTCACGGCGTAGGCAGCGGAGCCTGCCAGCACCGGCACCGCGAGCAGGCCGGTTCCCACAATACCCAGCGCGAAGATGAAAAACGCGAACTCGCCGGCTACCGGGCGCAATGCCTCCGCTGCCTGGGCCGAGGTCTGGATGTCGGTAATCCCGTGTGCGTTGAGCGTCACGGCCGTAGCCACCACTATGCACAGCGCGATGATGTTGGAAAAGATCATGCCGACAAACGTGTCCTGCTTGATGCGCGACAAATGTTCGGCGACGTACTCCGGGTGCAGGCGCAACTCGCGCGGTCGTGGGCGGCGGCGGTTGTCCTCCACCTCCTGCGCCGCCTGCCAGAAGAAGAGATAAGGGCTGATGGTCGTGCCCAGCACCGCCACCACCATGGTCGCGTAGTCCTTGGCGCTGACGTCCTTGGGAAAAAACGACCAGGGATGGGCTGACTCGGAAATCGCTTGCCGCCAGGGAACCGAGACGCTGAGAATCACGGCGACGTAGGCGAACAGCGCCAGCGTGAGCCATTTGAGAACACGCACCGTGCGTTCATAGGAAAAGAAGATCTGTGTGGCGATACACAGCAACCCGATGCCGATCACATACAGCGGCATCGGTCCACCGATCAACAAGCGCACGGCCTCACCCATGGCGCCCACGTCGGCTGCGATGTTGATGGTATTGGCCGCCACCAGCAGCGTCACCAGCGAGGTGGTCAACCAGCGCGGACAAATCTTCTGGATGTTGGCGGCCAGCCCTTCCGACGTTACCCAGCCGATACGCGCCGACAACATCTGGATGCCGATCATGAGTGGCGTCGTCAGCAGCAGCGTCCAGACCAGGCCGAAGCGAAACTGCGCGCCGGCCTGCGAATAAGTGGCGATGCCGCTCGGGTCATCGTCGGCCGCGCCGGTGATAAGACCGGGGCCGAGTCGCTCGACAAAAGTTTTTGTTTTTTGCGTCACCATCGTTATTTCCTCCCGAGTCGAGTCTACCGGGCGCGGATGACGGAAACCTTGAGCGGCGCTCTACTCGGCTACTCGGGTTCTATCCCGGCCTTCTTTGCAAGCTTGACGATCAGCGCCGCATCCTTGCGGATGAACTTGTCGAAGTCCTCCGAGCTCGCGACCCAGGGCTCGGCGGACAAAGTCGCGAGCCGCTTCTTCACGTCGGGGTCGGCCAGTGCGGTACGGATAGCCGAGTTCAATAGCTGCACGATGGACTTTGGCAGGTTGGCTGGCGCAATGATTCCCCACCACGCACTGACGTCGATGTCGGGCAACCCCTGCTCGGCCAGCGTGGGCACCTCGGGCAGGAACGAAGAGCGCTCGGCGGCCAACACCGCGACATAGTTGATTTTGCCGGTGGTTCTTTGCGGTAGCGTTGATGCGATAGTCGTGACGCTGAAGTTGATGTGGTTACCTGCCACGTCGGTCACGGCCGGCCCAGTGCCCTTGTAATAAACCGTGGTCATCGGCACGCCGGTTGCGCCGCTGATCATGTCCGCGGCCAGCTTGGTCGAGGTGTCGGCGGATGCAACCGACATGCTGTCGGGTTTACGTTTGGCCAGCTCGGCCATGTCCTTCAAGGTCTTGACGCCCGACGGCGCTGCGGCAATGAGTACCAGCGGCGACCGGGCCAATGGGGCTATTGGCGTGAAGTCGTTGAAAGTATCGTACGGAAGCTTCTTGATGGTGGCCGGATTAACGGTGTGGCCGTTCTGGGTAATCATCAGCGTATAGCCATCGGCGGGCGAACGCGCGACGGCTTCGGATGCGATCACGCCACTGGCGCCTGGCTTGTTGTCCACGACGACCTGCTGTTTTAGCGACGCTGTCAATGCATCAGCCAGTACGCGCCCGATGGCGTCTGTGCCGCCGCCGGGTGCTGTGGGCACCACCAGATGAATCGGCTTGTTGGGAAAAGTCTGCGCGGCGGCATTAAAGGTAACGGCAAATATTGAAGCGGCCAACAGGGCAACAACGACAGTGCGTTTCGGGCGGCTGTGAGTGGTCATTTGAGGCCCGGTATCAAAGGCGGGGCAGGACAAGAACCACTGCTTCGGTTAGCGAAGTGGCCCGCATTCCGGCTGACTCTCCCGGCACAATATCCGCAGCGGTGTGCTTGAACCACGGCTCGCCACCGCTGAATTTGCCTGTGCCGTCCTTGAAGAAAACAAGTTGCGTCTGCGGCAAGGCAGGTAGCGTATAGGTGGCGCCAGCGTCGATCTGTACAAAAAACACGGCAACGCCTTTTTCGGTGAAGCTGCCGATGTGTTTGGTGGCAACTCCCGTCTGACCCGCCAATGCCTGCCATTCAAAATTCCGCTCGCGAAAATGCACCGCTTCCATGAAGCGTGGCTTCGAATACGAGATAGGGCGGCCGTTCTGATACTCCCATATGGCTTCGTACGAGTCCTGATTGACCCGGCCGTCCGCCGCCGGTGAATTGCGTTTGAAGACGCCACTTTCAAACCGGCCCTCGTGCTCCAGCTTGGCGAAGCTGTCGCTCATCTGGCGCATGCTCATGTAGCCGTTGCCGGAAGGGCCGCCGAACTGGACCACC
>JANYBQ010000026.1 GCA_025360705.1 Betaproteobacteria bacterium
GAAGAAAACCTGCTCATGGGCGGTTACGTACGCCCGGCGAGAGAGGCCGCGGACTCGATGGCGCGTATCTTCGCGATGTTCCCGGGCATAGAGGCGCATCGGCACCGCGTGTCTGGTTACCTGTCGGGTGGGCAGCAACAGATGGTGGCGATCGGGCGTGCGCTGATGGGCAAACCCAAACTCCTGCTGCTCGACGAGCCATCGCTCGGCCTGGCACCGCAGATCATCACCGAGATATTCCAGACCATCCGGCGCCTGCGCGACGAACACGGCCTGACGGTTCTGCTGGTGGAGCAGAACGCACGCCTGGCGCTGTCGCTGGCCGACTACGGCTACATCATGGAGCGCGGGCGCATCGTGCTGGACGACACGCCACGGCGCCTGCTCGCCAACGACGATGTGAAGGAGTTCTACCTGGGTGTGCAGGATGGTGGCAAGCGCCGCAGCATGCGCGAGATCAAGCATTACAAGCGGCGCAAGAGGTGGCTTTCGTGAGCGCGGCATCGATGGCAGCGGCCACTCCCATGCTGGAGTTCTTCGGCGTGTCCAAGCGTTTTGGCGGCCTGGATGCCCTCAGCGGCATCGACCTGCGCGTGATGCCGGGCCAGATCTGCAGCGTGATAGGCCCTAACGGCGCGGGCAAGACGACCTTGTTCAACCTTGCGTCCTGCCTGCTCAAGCCGACCGGGGGCCGCGTTGTCTTCAACGGCGAAGACATCACCGGCTCGGCCGCGCACGACCTGTCCAGGCGTGGCATTGCGCGCACCTTCCAGAACCTGGCCGTGTTCAAACACGAAACCGTCGTCGACAACATACTCACCGGCATGCACGCGCGCATGGGCACCGGCATTCTGGGCGCCGCGCTGTTCTGGGGCCCGGCTCGCAACGCGGAGATCAAGGCGCGTGAGGCAGCCGAAGAGATCGTCGAGTTCCTGGAGATAGAAACCATCCGCGATCTGCCGGTCGGCACGCTGTCGTACGGACTGCAAAAGCGCGTGGAACTGGGCCGCGCGCTGGCGATGCAGCCACGACTGTTGTTGCTCGACGAAATGGTGTCGGGCATGAACCAGGAAGAGACCGAGGACATCTCGCGTTTCATCCTCGACATCCGCGAACAACGCAAGGTAACGGTGATGATGATCGAACACGAGATGGGCATAGTCATGGACATCTCCGATCATGTGTGCGTGCTCAACTTCGGTCGCAAAATCGCCGATGGCGCGCCCGATGCCGTGTCCGCCGACCCGGCCGTGATCGCGGCCTATCTGGGACAAGACGTGGGTGCCGCCGCATGAGCGTCGCCGGGCCGCTCCCAAGGGCAAATACCGCGGTGCGCTGCACGAAGGTGCTCCAGTGAGCCACGACAAGCCGGCCATCGCGGACCTGGAGTTGCCACCCGGCGTGGCAGCCGGTACTGCGACCATGCCCGCATTGCTGCGCCACCGCGCGCGCAACACGCCGGGCCGGATCGCCCTGCGCGAAAAAGTACGCGGCATCTGGCAAGGCACCAGCTGGAACGCTTACTTGGAGCAGGTGCGCGCCTTCGCGCTGTTCCTCAAGGCGCGGGGTTTCGGCCCCGGCGACAAGCTGGTGATCGCCTCCGACGGCACCCCGCAATGGTTTTTCGCCGACCTCGCGGCGCAGGCGCTGGGCGGCGTAACGGTCGGCATCTACCCCACCAACCCGTGGCCGGAGCTGCAATACATCGTGCGCCACTGCCGCGCCAAGATAGCAGTATGCGGCGACCAGGAACAGACCGACAAGGTGCTGACCGCCATGCAGCAGGAAGGCGGACTGCCCGACCTGCAACGTGTGTTGACGGTGGACTGGAAAGGCATGCAGCATTACACCGATGCCTGCCTGATGCCGTTTGCCGACGCCATCAGCCAGGGCCTGCAACTGGCGGCGCAGCCTGACCAGGCAACGGCCTTCGAGGCTGCCATCGACGCCGTGCGTGCGGAGCAGGACACCATGATCATCTACACCTCGGGCACCACCGGCATGCCCAAGGGGGCGCGTATCTCGCACCGCGGCATCGTGGCCGACGCCATGGCCCTGGGCCAGGTGCATGGCCTGGCGGGCAAGCCGCTGTCGGTGGTGTGTTACCTGCCGCTGTGCCACGTGGCCGAGCGCCTGATGTCGCCCGTGACGCAAATGGTCTACGGCTCGGTGGTGTATTTCGCTGAATCGATAGACACCGTGACGCTC
>JANYBQ010000027.1 GCA_025360705.1 Betaproteobacteria bacterium
ACAGAATCCCAGGTCCCCAGTTGACGCTCAGCGCCCAGGGGCTGGGCGCAGCCCGCGCGCACCAGAGTGCCGGGCTTGCGCTGGCGGCAGTTCGCACCACCGGGATTCCCCATGGCATCTACCGGTTTGCATCGCACGAAGAGATGAATTGCGCTACCGAGGAAGCATTGGTTGACGCGATCCGTCTGAATGTGCGCGCGCGCGAAGCCGTTCGGGACCCTGAACATGACAGATGAAGCGCAAGGCACGGCTCGGCTCGCAAGTGTCGAGGACCTCAAGCTGCTGCTTCGCGCGCTGGCTGACAACGGCGTTGAATACCTGCTGATTGGAGGTTACGCGCTCTATGCACTGGGTTACCAGCGCGGCACGGGCGCACCGCCAGACGCGGCAATACATGGTCCGTCATTTGCGCCGCCGTCTGGGCCACGCGCCGGGTGTTGCACGAGGGCAGAGCCCGCGGCCTTTGCAGGAGAAGGCAAACCGGAACGCTTCGGCCGACCTTGGGTCCGCGGCCAAAGTCATGGGAAACGGCACCTGACGTTAGCGGCAAGGTGACGCGGCAGTCATGGCGGCTTTGACGCAGACCGCATTGCCAGTCGGGCGCGATGCCCACGGGACATGGGGAGGTGGGCATCCGACTCAGGTCCGGACGCCGTCGATGCGGCCTTCAGCGAGGAATTCCGACCGACCGGTGGAAATGGTCCAGATATGCCTGGCGGAATGTCTGCGTTTCGCCTAATTCTTCGCGCAGCGTGACGGTCGCCTGCGGATCGACCACTCCGTTCTTGATGACCACGCCGTACACATCGGCCGCATACTGGACCGTCATCAACTCGTTGACCACATCGGTCAGCACTTTTTCAGGCACGCGCTCAAGCGGATCCCCAAAGCCTCCAGCACCGGCTTGAATGTGCAGAAACTCATCGCCCTTAACCATGGGCGTGCTTTGCATCGGACAAACGGGTAGCAGGGTCTGCTCCGGGCCAGGGTTAATCAAGTTCCAAGACGGCGTACCTGGCAGGCCTCCGGACAGTCCATACGGCAATATGTCGCGCCGATCCGACCGCATGATCAACTCGGCCTCCTGTTCCAGCAGGCGATAGCCGCGCATGAGAGCAACGCCGCCGCGTGTTCTGCCCGGGCCTCCCGAGTTTTGTACAAAAGCGTAGCGCGTCACTTCGACCGGATGACGCGATTCAAGAAGTTCGATGGGTGTATTGCCAAGGTTGGCTGCGGGATTGGAGATGCCTTCCTGTCCGTCGCGCTCCTGGCTTCCCCCCCAGCAGCCCATGAGACCGCCAGACACGAGGAATGGTTTATTGTTGCGTCGACGCCCGGAGATGTGCGGCGCTGACGAGCCACCCTCATTGGCTGCCGGAATGCGGTGCGGCAGGATCTGCGAAAACGCGCCGAGTATCGTGTCATACATCCGGAAGCAGATCACCCCACGGGCACCACACGCCGCGGGTTCCTCGGGATTGACGATCGATCCCTTGGGCGCCGTCACGGTGATGGCCCGCATATACCCTTCGCAACTGGGTATGGAAGTGCCGATCGCACAACGAACTGCCAGGTAGGCCATGGCATAGGTGGTGGGCATGGGTCCATTGATCGCCGCCTTCACCTGTTTGGAGGTACCGGTCCAATCGATGCTGATCTGATCACCGGCAATGGTGAGAGCGACCTTGAAACGGATCGGCTCGGGCTTGTCGCCAAAACCGTCGAAAAAGTCCTCGTGTTCGTAGGTGCCGTCGGGCAAGGCGCTGATCTCTGCCCTGATCAACCGCTCGGCGTAATTGTGCAGTTCTTCGGTGTACAGGCGAAAGCCGCTGGCGCCATGGCGGGTGATCAGGCTTGTCAATCCCCGCTCCCCATTGCCACATGCGGCAAGTTGTGCCCGGATATCGCCTAGCACCTCGACCGGTTGTCGTGAGTTCTTCTCGATGAGTTTGAAGATGGCCAGGTTGGGTTTCCCGGCTTCGTAGAGCTTTAGCGTCGGAATTCGCAGGCCTTCTTGAAACACCTCGGTGGCATAGACAGCCATGCCACCGGGCGCAATGCCACCCACATCGGCCTGATGCGCCAGCGTGGCGACATAACCCTCGATCGCTTCCCCCACGAACACCGGCTTGATGACATAGAAGTCGGGCAAATGCATGCCGCCGGAGCCATAAGGGTCATTGAAAATGAAGATGTCGCCCGGCACCATGTCGCCGCCATATTGGCGCACCAGACTGCGCATCGCCTCCGGGAACGATCCGAGGTGGACGGGCGTGGTGAGGCCCTGCGCGACGATGCGTCCGGCGTGGTCGCACACCGCCGTGGAATAGTCCATGGAATCGCGCACGATGTTCGAATAGGCCGAGCGCATGATCACCAGCGCCAGTTCATCGGCGATGGAGCTCAGTGCGTTCTGGATCACCTCGAGGGTGATGGGGTCGATACGTGGATCCATGTGCGGCGCAGGGTGCTTGGCCATGTTCAGCCCTCGAGCGAGATGACTAGGTTGTTGTCAGGATCGACCGTTGCCCTTGCATCCGGCGGCACCACACACGTCGAATCGTATTCCTCGACGATGAGCGGACCCGCGACCGAACGGCCGGCGAGATCGGTGCGCCGAAGAATGGGGGTTCGGCAAGTGCCCACCACGGGTCCGTAATAGACGTCGCGGGCGTCCGTCGCGACGGGTGGTACCGGTGCCGGAATCAGTTGAGCTTTCGGCGACCGGTTCGACAATTCGGCGGTTGGAACCGTGGCGATGACGCGGATGTTCACGTTCTCCACCGGTTCCCCGGCCGCCATGTGGGCATAGGTGCGCAAGTGTTCCTGGTGGAAAGCGTTGGCCATGCTGCCCGGGTCCGGCGCGCCCGTGCCCTCGACAGGCACAGTCAGTTCGAAAGCCTGGCCGACATACCGGAGGTCGGCATAACGACGAATCTGGATATCGGTTCGGGCGAAGCCTTCCGATTCAAGCTCCTTGACGGCGGCAAGGATCAAGGCGTCAAAGGCCTGCGCGAAGCCTTGCGGGCTCAGTTCTGCCATGGACCCTGGAAACGACCGGACAAGCTCCTGCTCGTGGTCGGCGACAAGCAGGCCGTGTGCGCTGAGCACACCGGAATTTGGCGGAATGAGGACGCGCGTCATCGCCAGTTCCCTTGCGATCGCTGCCGCCACGATCGGGCCATTCCCGCCAAAGGCAATCAAGGTGTACTGGCGAGGATCCCGCCCGCGATAGGTGGAAACTGACTTCACCGCGCGGACCATGTTGGCAACCGCGACCGTCAGGACGCCGTGTGCCGCATCAAGCAGGGACTTGCCGAGCGGCTGGGCAATCTGCTGGAGCACGGCATTGCGCGCCCTGTCGGGTGTGAGCTTCAGGGCGCCTCCGACTAGGTAGTCGGGATTGATGTACCCCAGCGAGAGCAGCACATCCGTGACGGTCACCTGCTCCCCACCCCGGCCGTAACAAACAGGGCCGGGCTCAGACCCGGCGCTATGGGGTCCAACCTTCAGTGCGCCGCCCTTGTCGAACCAGATGTGGCTGCCGCCGCCGGCTCCGATCTCGGACACGTCGATGAAGGGCAGCTTGATCGCGTAACCGGCTCCACGGACCAATTTGCTGGACAGGTTGATGCCAGCTCCGATTTCGAACTCGCTGGTCTTAGTGGGTTGCGCGTTTTCGACGATGGCGGTCTTGGCGGTTGTGCCACCCATGTCGAGCGTGATTATGTTGGGCAGATCAAGGCGCCTGGCCATGCGCGCAGCCGCGATCACGCCCGCTGCTGGCCCGGACTCGACAAGGTACGCGGGTTTGGACATGGCCGCACGGATGCTCATCTGTCCGCCACCGGAGGTCATGACGTGCAACGACTTTCCAATTCCGAGTGTTGCCAGACGTTTCATCAGCGTATCGAGATATCGGCTCATGACAGGCCCAAGGTAGGCGTTGACAACCGTAGTGCTGGTGCGCTCGTATTCCCGCATCTCTGGAAGAATTTCGTAGGAGCAGGTTAAGAAGACATCGTCGCCAAACACCTCGGCGACGATCTCCTTAACCCGTCTTTCATGGACCGGATTGGCATAGGAGTGCAGAAGACAGATGGCGACCGCTTCGACCTGTGCGCACTTGAGTCGTTGGGCCGCGGCATGAACAGAGTCCTCGTCCAGTGGAAGTCGGATTTCGCCGAGCGGCCCCAGGCGTTCGTTGACTTCCAGACGCAGTTGGCGCGGGACCAGTGGCTTGGGTTTCACATAGTCGAGGTTGTAGAGTTCGGGCACCCGGACTCTTCGGAACTCGAGAACATCGCGAAATCCCGCTGTCGTGATCAGGCCGGTGCGCGCCCCTTTGCCTTCGAGCACGGCATTCGTCGCCATCGTGGTGGCGTGGACCACGACGTCGACCTCGTCCGGATGGATGCCATGCTCTTGCAGCAGTTCCTCAAGTCCCGCGCAACTGCCACGGCTATAGTCCTGCGGCGTCGAGGATGCCTTTCGGACGAAGATCCTGCCATCCGAGCCAGTGGCGACGATGTCGGTGAACGTGCCCCCGATATCGATGCCGACCCGGAAGGATCGCTTGGCCCCTGGGTGCGCTTCGGGAACTGCTGCTGTCATGAAGATGAAGAGGTCTGCCTAGAGACCTTCATCTTGCCGCCGGGGTGCCTGGGTGTCCAATCTTCGTTTTGGATTCAACTGATAGATAGCTTTTATGAATCAACGGGGCGGTCCAGGTAACTCCGCGCCGTGGCAATGGCGATATCGGACACGATTGTCGTGAGCGCGCTCACGGATCGCTGGCGATAACAGACGTAAAAATCCAGGGTCGGCAATTTGCATTCGACATCCAGCCGTCGCAGTGAATTTTCCTGCAGTTCGCGCTGCACGACAACCTCGGGAAGCACGCAGACGCCTATGCCATTCAGGGTCATCCGCACAATGGCCGCGATTGCCGAACTGCCGAAAATGCGCCCATGGGTCAGGCCTATATCCTCCAGGATCTGACCGATGGCAACATAGGACGGGGAGCCGCGACGGAAAGAGATGATCGGCCAGGCCGCGAC
>JANYBQ010000033.1 GCA_025360705.1 Betaproteobacteria bacterium
CCTTGAACAGATCTTCCTTGCTGGAAAAATACAGGAACAAGGTGCCTTTGGACACGCCGGCTCGCTTGGCGACCTCTTCTGCGCGGGTGGCGGAAAAACCTTTTTCGACGAAGAGATCCAGCGCGGCCGCAAGCAATTCGCCCGGCCGTGCATCCTTGCGCCGCGCCCGTTTGGCCGGGGCGGCAGGATGGTCGTTTACCAAGGAAGACAAAGACATTGATATTAATGACTGGCGGGTTATTAATGTAGCTTTGCAAGGCGCCCAAGTCAACTGCGGAGGTTTGCGAACAACGGTATTTATCGCAAACCCGCCGGGAAAAGCGATGCATTAGCCTGAGGAAACCACTTTCCCCGGGGGACAGCTTCCGTGTAACGTCAGGTACCCAGATCGCGCGTACTTGCTTGCGCGAAATAAAACCACTCGTTGCCTGCAACCGCTGTGGGGTTCGGAAAAACAATGTATCCGTCGCGCGCCGCCAGCACCGTGGAACCGTCTTGCCGCGTACCGATCGGCTCGTTCCTGCGCACCGGGTCGTAACTGGCCCAGGCGCGGCTGAATTGGTCGCCAGAGTGGTATTTGTCGACTACTTCGGTCAATCGCAACAGCTCAATGCCGGAGGTTGCCGGCGGCGCCGCGCCATCCACCATTTTCAGATGCGCCAGGGTACGGTGGATCGCTTGCCAAGCCACTTCAGGCGCCTTGGGATCGTCGTGTTGGCCGCATTCCAGCGTAATGCCGTAGCCGCCTTGCGTGCGCATGTATTCGGTGGTGCCCACGCCATAACGCGGGTCGGTGCCGAGCAGTTGCGCGCGTTCGCCGGGAAGGGTGCGCTCGAGCCGGCGCTTGACCCCTGCGGCGTAGGTTTCGAGCCAGCCTTCGACGATGCGCCGCGGGCCGAGCCGCAAAGCCAGGGCCTGCTCCTGTGCCGCATGCGCAAACGGTTCCAGCTCTCCGTGATTGTCTTTCGGCCCCACCATCACAAACGGTTCGCCGGTGGTGTGGAACGAATGCAGGTCCAGCAGCACATCATGCTCGGCCAGCAGCGGACACAACACATTCGCGACGTGGTCTTCATAGTCTTGCGGCCGCGCGTTGGGATACAGGTTGCGGTTCAGGTTGCGTTCGCCCATACGCTGCTTTTTTTGGTAAGCCAGCGGATTGGTGATTGGCACGAACGTGACACTGCCGCGTTGCAGCACCAAAGTGCCCGTGTCGATTTCCGTCAATACACGTTCGATGGCGCGGCTGCCGCTGGTCTCATTGCCGTGCACCGCGCCCAGCACGATCAGGCGTGGCCCCGGTGCCAGAGCCCGAAAACCGTGGACGCGTAAAGAGGTCGTGGGGACAGGCAAAACGGGAGATGTCGTCATGGACAATGACTATAGCCCACGCCATTATTTGCCAGCGTAGCCCCGCACCCATGAATTTCATCGTCCTGTCGGCGCTGCTGCCGGTGATCGCGCTGATCGCTTTCGGTTTTCTGCTGGGCCGTGCCGGGTGGATAGCTCCGCGTCTGTTCCGGCACCTGTCCGATCTGGCCTTTCTGATACTCACGCCGGTATTGCTTTTTCGTACCATGAGCAAGGTGCATGTGGAACAGCTGGACCTGAAACCCGCAGCCGCCTACATACTGGTTTTAGCACTGGTATTTATCGGCATGCTGGTAATGCGGGGATTGAATCGCACCGCGGCCGTGCTGGCGCTGGCTGCCACCTATGGCAATGCCGTGATGATCGGTATTCCGCTCGTCACCTTGGTCTGGGGCGACGCCGGACTGGTGACCTTGCTGACGCTGATTCCGGTTCATTCGCTGCTGCTGCTGACTTCTGCCACGCTGGTGCTGGAGTTCGCGGTGGCTCATCAACAGGTGGCGAAGACCGGTGATATGGCCCGGCGCCTTGCACGCGTGGCGGGCCGCGCTTTGCGCAAGTCCCTGATTCACCAGGTTCCGCTGCCGATCATTGCGGGCTTGCTATTCGCCCAGACCGGGATGGAAATTCCGGCATGGCCCGACATGGTGATGCGATGGCTTGGTACCGCCTTCGGGCCGCTTGCGCTGGCACTGGTCGGCATCACGCTGGCCGGCGCCTCGGCGCGCACGCACGTGCTCGGCGCGCTGCTATTGACGGGTATCAAGAACCTGCTTATACCGGCGCTGGTCGCCTGGTTGGGCTGGATCATGGGCATGCGCGGCCTGTCGTTCGCGGTGATGGTGGTGGCGGCCGCGTTGCCAATCGGCGCCAACGTATTCATGTTCTCCCAGCGTTATGGCGTGGCGCAGGAACTGGTCACGGCCAGCGTGGCGGTCTCGACCGTGTTTTCGGCTATCAGCGTGTCGCTGATTCTGCTGCTGGTAACGTGGTTTTGAGCCGGTAACGCAAAAGCCGTTCAAGGCGCGAGGCGTTCGCGTATCCAGGCGCCCTGGTGGTCCAGCGTGTAACGCAGCCGGTCATGCAGCCGGCTCTTGCGCCCTTGCCAGAAATGCCAGTTGTCGGGCTTGAGGCGATAACCGCCCCAATGCGGCGGCCGTGGCGGCTGAAGCAGAAATTGCGCTGCGTATCTGGCGGCGTTGCTCACCAGTACGGCGCGGCTCGCGATGACCCGCGACTGCGGCGAGGCCCAGGCGCCGATGCGCGAGTCAAGGGGCCGGCTTTTGAAATACGCATCGCTTTCTGCATCGCTTACCTTTTCCACCACGCCTTCGATCCGCACCACGCGTTCCAGCTCGACCCAGTGAAATTGCAAGGCTGCGTAAGGGTTGCCAGCCAGCTCCTGGCCCTTGCGGCTCTGGTAGTTGGTGTACCAGACGACGCCCTGTTCGTCGTAGCCCTTGATCAGCACCACACGCAGGCTCGGACGCAGATTGTTTGCCACCGTGGCCAGCGTCATCGCATTGGGCTCGGGTACCTGGGATTTGATAGCTTCGTCCAGCCACTGCGCGAACTGATGGAGCGGGTCGGCATGCGACGCGTCTTCGCTGAGTTCGGCGCGTTCGTAACTCTTGCGCAGGTCGGCGATATTGTTCATCTTGCCAGTATAGAAACGAAACCAGCCGCCGGCAGGCCGAGCTTGTCAGGCCGCGTGGGCCAGCAACTTTTTCAGCGCCGGATCGTGGATGCCGTGTTGTTGCAGACAGCGATGGGTCAGGTCGGCGTATTCCAGCGTGCTGCCGTACTTGCCGCATGACGTGGAGAAAATTTCGCGGTAACGCTCGGCCGTCAACTCGCCGGTAAAGTTGGGGCTGCTGCGTGACAGCGTAAACGCCAGCGCCGTCACCAGCCCTTGCGGTGTTTCGCAACGCAGCCACTTCGGATCGTAGACACCGGTGACCATCTCCCGGTCCCACAGGCGGCGCAGCACCAGTTCGCCGAATCGGCGTTCCGCCTTCAACACCGCGCCATGGCAACTGCCGCCAGACAACAGCGCAAACACCAGGCCGGGGCACTCCACCGTGCCGCGGTTGACCCGGCTCCACATTTTTAGCGCCCGGTGCCAGCCGTGCACCCGGGCCAGTCGTTGTTCGACAACCTCGAAGTCGGGCCGCCAGATCAAAGACGCATACCCAAACACCCACAGATCGGTTTCGCCACCCCATTCGGCCAATGCACGATCGAGCATCGGCAACGGGTCGCGCACTGGCGGGGGCAACCGTGGATGCACAAGCGGGGAGCTGGGCTGGATGTTCACTTGGGTGGTAATGGTAAGCGGGTGAGCGG
>JANYBQ010000059.1 GCA_025360705.1 Betaproteobacteria bacterium
ACCGGAGCCGGTGTGGGTGTTTTGTTTGCCATGAAATTCATTCTATAGAGCAGGCCTGCTCACCGCTGCATCTGGGTGAATTGGTGACGGATTCGCCACATTCAAGCGACACCGGGGCGAAAACTTAAGTATGTGAAAAAGAGTCTTTTCCAATTCAGGTATGAGCCTGGAGCGGTCTGAGATCGGCGGCGCGAAGCGAGTCGATCCGTTGTAGATAGCTGCCAGTGTAGTGGGGGTGGCTGCTTCTGGTTTCTTCTGGTGCAGAAGGGGGGTACAGGCGCGGCGCAGCCGTGAGGCTGTGGGCAATGCTACAGCTTGCTGAGCTTTGTCCACAGACCACCCCGCAAGGGGCGCCAGGGGGAAGGCTTTCCCCCTGCTCGTTGCCCTTGCTGCGCAGCAGCACATGCCAGTGCCCCCCGCCGGCGGTGGACCTGTGATTTTGCGAGGTGGTGTGGTGCTATGCGCGCGCCGGCACGCGTCGAAACAGCGCTGCGCGCGCCTCGTTGAGCTCCTGGGCGGCCTGTACGTCGCTGAGCGCGCGGGCCAGCTGGTGCAGCTCTTCGAGCGTGACGCCCTGGCGCAGGAACTTCGCCGCATCGGGCAGGCTTGAGAGCTTGTCCAGCGGTGTCATTGCATCCTTGGGCCGGTACACCCGCTTGATGCGACCGGGCTTCTTCGCATCGAGGATCTCGGTGGCGAACAGGCAGGGCCGGTGCGAGTTCAGGAATGGGTTGAGGTACTCCATGCAGAAGGTGTTGAAGCGGCCTGCATGACGCTGGGCAATGTGCTCGTAGCCGAAGATCTTGCGCACCACCGCGCCGTTCTTGGTCTCAGCCAGGCCGTTGTCGTTGCTGCGCCTGGGGCGGCTGCGCGTGAACTCCACGCGCAGCTTCTCCAGCATCGCGGCCACGCGGTGGTTGACGTACTCGCTGCCGTTGTCGGCATGGAAGCCCAGCAGCTCGAAGGGGAACTGTGCGAGCATCTGCTGGATGACGGGCAGCAGGTGGTTCTCCGCGATGGTCTGCACACTGGCCACCACTTGCCACTGCGTGACGCAATCCACCGCGTTGATGTGGTACAGCCCCTTGGTGCCGTCCAGGTCGCCTTGGTGGACGCTGTCGATGCGGATGAAACCCGGGCGCCCCTCGGGGGCCGGGGCCTTGCGCACCCCGATGGTGGCTGCCTGGGTGGGCCTGGTCTTGGTCAGCACCACACGCTGGGCGCGGTAGGGCGCGCTGTTGCGCAGGTTGTACAGGTGGCCCACCGAGATCGAGCCCAGCCGCTGGAACCGGGCATCGCCGAAGACATCGCGCTGGCGGCGCAGCACGCAGGCCGTGGCCGGCCCTGACAGCGTGTCCATGGCCCGATCCACCTCGACCAGCAGGGCCACGTCAGCAGCCGTGTAGCGCCGCGCAAAGGCATGCTCGGGGGCGCGGTATTCCTTGACCAGCCGCTTGCCGCCGCTCCAGCGTGAGACCAATCGGGTGATCTGGGCGCGGCTGTAACCACTCAAGTGCTGCAGGTAGGCCAACACCGGCCCGCGCTCCGAGCGGGGCAACTGGCGATACTCGAAGCGCCGCAGCACCGATTCGATCCAAGCGTAACGCCCCTCATCATCCTCGGCCCGCCGGAACTCCAGAGCCTGTGTTCCTGCCACCACTTGGCGCACCTGCTCCAGCGTGCGCACCTGTCCCTCGTTCATGTCGATCACCATCGCTTGGATGATCGACTCGCCGCACCGGCGTGCTGCCCATCAGCCGCCAAACCGCCTCGCCCAAACCCCCTCCAGGCTCACACCTCGTTGGAATCACGAGCCCGGCTCCAGGCTCACACCTCGTTGGACAAGACTCAGAGTGGCGCAACGCGGGGACCGATGCTATCCTGAGCGTTCGTTGATCGGGCCGCTCCCGGCCCCTTGGACAAGCCATGTACAACTCGCTTCGATGGCAGCGGCGCATAGGCCGGGCCCTGATCGCCCTTTCGGTGTCGGTTCTGGCGGCTGGCGCATCGGCTCAGTTCGAAGCGGGCGGAATGTTTTCCTCGGCCCGACCGGATACGGCATGGAGCCTCTCGGGTGCGGCCATGCGCACGGCGCCGTCGATCGACCCGGAGGGCAGCGGCTGGCTGCGCCTCACAGGCAACCAGGCGGCGGCCCAGGGACGTGCGCTTCAGGCGAGCGGCAGCTTCAGCGCGGCCAATGGAGTGACGCTGTCGCTCGGCTATGTCGCGTGGGGCGGCGGCAAGCCCGGTGCCGACGGAATCGTGATGTTCCTCTACGACGCCAGCGGGGACATGGCCGGTGCGGGATCGGGCGGTGGGCTGGGTTATTGCAGTGGCGCGGGTGCCTACCTCGGCGTGGCCCTTGACGAATACGGCAATTTTTCCAATCCCGCCGATTGGTGTTCAGCCGG
>JANYBQ010000076.1 GCA_025360705.1 Betaproteobacteria bacterium
CTGGCAGACGATGGCCTGCAGGTAGGCATCGCGCCTTTCGACGTGTGTGATCGCACCGCCTGCGACGCGGCCATCGACGCGATCGTGGCGCGATACGGCGCGCTCGACATCCTCATCAACAACGCCGCCTTCGGCGTACCGCGCGACTTCTTCGACATATCGGACGACGACTGGCGCACCTCGCTCAACGTCGCGCTCGACTCCTGCTTTCGCCTGTCGCAATATGCCGCCGCCGGCATGGTCCGACGCGGCTGGGGTCGTATCGTGATGATCGGCTCGGTTAACGCGCACATCAGCCGCGGCACCAATACCGCGTACATCACGGCCAAGGCCGGGCTGGAGGGTTTGACGCGCGGTATGGCGGTGGAGCTGGCGGCAAAAGGCGTGACTGTCAACTGTATCGCGCCGGGTTATATGGCCACCGATATCAACGCGGGTTTTCGCGCCGACGCGCAACGCTACAACTGGATCCTGAACCGCACCCCCATGAAACGCTGGGGCCAGCCGGAAGATCTGGCCGGCGCGGCGGTATTTCTGTCGAGCGACGCATCGGCCTTCCTTACCGGACAGGTGCTGGTCATCGACGGTGGCATGACGATCGCCATCTGATCGGCCCCGCGACCGCTGGAGCAGGCGTTTGCACAAGCGCAAAGCGACTGCGGCAGATGTCACGCGCTACCATTCACGTTGCGTTCCGACCTACCTATTGACGGAGTAGCCATGACCCAATACTGGCTGATGAAATCCGAGCCCAACGAGGGCTCTATCGACGATGCGCTCGCCGCGCCGAAACACACCGTGCCCTGGACCGGCGTGCGCAACTACCAGGCGCGCAATTTCATGCGCGACGGCATGCAGGTCGGCGACGGCGTGTTGTTCTACCACTCGAGTTGCCCCGAGCCGGGCATTGCCGGCATCGCACGCGTCGCCTCCACGGCCCGGACCGATCCGACGCAGTTCGACAAGAAGTCGCCCTACTTCGATGCAGCCTCCAAACCCGACGCGCCACGCTGGCTGCTGGTCGACGTACAGGCCCTGCGCAAGACCCGACTGCTGGCCCTGCCCGAGCTGCGGTCAAACCCGGCTTTGGCGGATTTGATTGTTTTGCGACGGGGCAACCGCCTGTCCATCACCCCTGTGAGCGAGGAGCACTGGCATTCGATCGTCGACCGGATGCCGGGCTGACGATCGGCGCCGGATAGCGTATCGCCGGCACTGGCGCCGACCGTCGGTTTACCGCCAGCGACCCCGGTTATGGCAATGCCGTCGCACGTATCCAGCGCAACGACAAGCGGTTAAGCAGCCACATCAGGCCCAGCGCGGCGACCGACAGTCCCACCACCAGTGCGATCCAGAAACCCCGGGCCGCCATGGCTTCGACCGGGCGCCACGGCAACCACGCCGGCGCCAGCCCCAGTACACAGCCCAGCGGCAACGACAGGCCCCAGAACGCCCCCAGATGAATCAGCATCGGCGTGCGCGTCACCTTGTAGGCGCGGATGGCGCTGGCGGCCGACACCTGGGTCGCGTCCGATAACTGGAAGATGGCGCCAAACACCAGCAACTGCGCGGCCACTCCCGCCACGGCGGCATCGGTGGTGTAGGCGCCGGCGATTTGCGTGTTGAACAGCGCCATCAGGCTGGCCGACACCGTGGCCACGGCCAGCGCCATGGCCACACCGACCCAGGCCCGAAAACGCGCACCGCGCGTGTCACCCGCCCCCAGCGCCTGCCCCACCCGGGTCAGCAGCGCCACGCCCAGGCTCATAGGCGCCATGAAAACCAGCGACGCAAAGTTCAGCGCAATATGGTGCGCCGCCACTTGCACGGTTCCGAAGCCAGCCACCAGCAGCGCAATCAGGCTGAACGCGCTGGTCTCGGCGAAGTAGGTCACACCAATCGGCAGCCCGATCCTGAGCAAATTACGGATGTCGGGCCAATGCGGACTTTCGAAACGTCCGAACGGATGCGTGGACCGATACACCGGTGACCGGCGAATCCACCACACCATCGCAATCAGATCGAACCATATACACATCAGGGTGGCCCATGCGCAGCCGACTCCGCCCAAACGCGGGAACCCGAGATTGCCGAACACCAGCAGCCAGTTCACGAAAATATTCAGCAGTAGCGCCACCAGCGCGATCGCCATCAGCGGTTTGGTCTGGTTGACACTGGCGCTGTAGCCGTACAACACCCGGTAACAACAAAACGCGGGCAAGGCAAAGCTGATGACGAATACAAAGTCCCGGGCCAATACACGCACGCTGGCCTCGATGTTGAGATGGGCAAACACCTGCGCTGCGCCATTGGCCGCCAGCATTGCCAGCAGTCCCACGCCGATCGCGTTCCACAAGGCCTGGCGCACGATGCGCGGAACCTGGGCCAGTTCGCCGGCGCCCACGTATTGCGACACGATCGGGTTGACCGCCATCAACACCCCCATCAGGGTGATCATGACGATGTGCCAGATCGACACGCCGAGCGACACGCCCGCCAGGTCCTGGGCCGAGGCATGGCCAGCCATTGCCACGTCTGCAACGCTCATGCCCACCGTGGCCAACTGTCCGATCAGGATCGGCCAAGCCAGCTTCCAGAGAGCGGATGCTTCAAGGCGAACGGCCGGTGAGGTGAAGTGGCGCAAAGGACCGATGGGTAGCAACGGGAGCCGGCATTGTGCATGAGCACCCATACCGGCTCGCGCATCCAGGCTCGGGGGACAATGCCGCGGTGAATTTCAAGACCTTTGTGCAGCTGCTGGCTTTGTCGGCGCTGTGGGCGGCGCGCGGGCTTGATCCCGGCGCCGCCCTGACGGACCTGAAACGCGCGGTCAGAATGTGGTTTTCAGGCTGGTCAATGCAAAGGCCGGCACCGGTTGCGTGAAGCCCTTGAGCGCCATCCGACCGATCGAGGCGGCGTCCACCAGCGCCTCGACCTTGGCCATGATCTTACGGTCCACCAGCACCTGACCAGCGGCTGCTTCAGCGCACAAGCGCGCCGCGAGATTGGTCACGCTGCCGATAGCCGCGTAGTCCCAGCGCCCCTCGAAGCCGATCTGACCCAGCGTGGCATAACCCTGCGCGACACCACAGCCCAGCCCCAGTTCGAAGCCGCGCTTGCGCCATTCCTCGCCCAACGCGGGGAAAGCCTGCTGCATCGCCAGCGCCATCCGCACGGCGGCTTCTGCCGGCTGGTCGATCGGCACCGGATCGTTGAAAAAAACCATGATCGAATCGCCCGCGAACCGCTCCAGCGTGCCGCCGTGCTCCAGCACGATGCGGCCCATGGCAGCGTGAAACGCATGCAGCATCTCCATCACTTCCTCTGGCTCCGCCTGATCCGTAAACGCGGTAAAGCCGCGCAGGTCGATAAACACCACGCTGATCTCGCGCCGGTGCGGTTTGAGCATGTCTTCACCGCCAGCCACGATGGCCTCGGCTAGCTGCGGCGAGAAAAATCGCTTGAGGCGTCCGAGCCGGTCTATCTGCCCCACCTGCTCCTGCACGCGTTGCTCCAATGTGCGGTTCCACTCGGCAATCTGCGTCGCCTGCGCCTTGACCTGGTCCTGCAACGTCTTGATGCGCAACAGCGACTTGACCCGCGCGAACAATTCGGGCCGGTTGATGGGTTTGGTCAGAAAGTCGTCTGCGCCGGCTTCGATGCCATTAATACGCTCCTGCTGCGGGTCGAGCGAGGTGCACAACACCACCGGCAACAAGGCCGTGTCCGGGTTGGCGCGCAGTCGTTTGCAAACCTCATAACCCGACAGGCCCGGCATCATGATGTCGAGCAGGATCAGGTCCGGCGGATCCTGCGCTACCTTGTCCAATGCCTCCTCGCCATTCACGGCGGCGGTAACTGCAAAACCCCTGGCCGTGAGCACATCCACCAGCAACTTGACGTTGGCCGGTGTGTCGTCCACCACCAGTATCTTCGCAGGGATCACGGGACCCTCACGTGGTTCGGCGCTGCGCTCGTCATGGCTTACGGCTTTCAAGCGTTTTGCGCACCGTCTCCAGAAATTCCTTCAGGTTGACCGGCTTGCCGATAAAGCCATCAAAACCGGCGTCGGTGATGCGGTGGCGGTCCATTGGGGTGACGGACGCGGTGAAGGCCACGACGGGAACGGACGCAGTATCGGCATTGGCCCGAATACGCCTGAAGGCCTCCACGCCATTGATGTCCGGCAACTGGATATCCATCAGCACCATATCCGGCTTGTGCGCCAGCGCCAGCCGCACACCGTCTTCGCCGTTCACCGCTTCGAGCGTGGCGTAGCCTTTGGCCTGCAACACGTCGCGCGCCAGCTTCATGTTTTTGTCGTTGTCTTCAACTATCAGGATAGTTCTCATATTGCCCCCACGCGTGTCACTTCGTGTACTGCGCCGCCCCCAGTGAGGTCTGACTTTCCGTGGGGCGGCCCGGCCGAAAATTGCCTGGCCCAAAAGGGTGTCGTGTCGTTTGGGGTGCTCATGGCTGCCTCGGAATGGTGAAGGTAAACGTTGAACCCAGGCCGGGCTCGCTTTGCAGACTCAATCTGCCGCCGTGCAATTCGACAAAACGCTTGGTCAGCGCCAACCCCAGGCCAGTGCCTTCGTGTTTGTTGGTGTAGTGGCGCCCGACCTGCTTGAACTCGTCGAACACCACCAACTGGTCTTCGGCCGAAATGCCCACGCCGGTATCGCTGACCGCCACTTCGATGCCGCCGTCAATCAGGCCCGCGCGCACCACGATCTTGCCCCCATCGGGCGTGAACTTCACCGCATTGCTCAGCAGATTAAGCAGTATCTGCTTGAACTTGCGCTCGTCGGCGCGTATTTCGCCAATCCGCGGGTCCACCGCCAGCGTCAGGCCGATGCCATGCGTCTGCGCGCGCTCGCGCACCAGTGTCATCGCGTTAGCCAGCGATTGCACCGCGTCGAAGTCGCCCAGGTCCAGCTCCATGCGCCCCGCCTCGATCTTGGACAGGTCCAGAATATCGTTGATAAGCGACAGCAGGTGTTTGCCCGAGCTGAAGATGTCCTTCAGGTAGTCCTCCTGCTTTTCGTTGAGTTCACCGAACATACGTTCCAGCAGCACCTCGGAGAAACCGATGA
>JANYBQ010000124.1 GCA_025360705.1 Betaproteobacteria bacterium
CATCCAGCGTCCCTCGATCAGCCCCGGCAACACGGCGTTGACCCGGATCGCCGGCGCCAGCGTACGCGCCAGACTCACCGTCAATATGTTGAGTGCCGCCTTTGACAAAACGTAGGGGAACGAACTGCCGTTGCCGTTCAACCCCGCGATCGACGACACATTGACGATCGCGCCGCCGCCTTGCATATGCGGCTTGACCGCGCGCGCCATCTGAAACGGGCCGATGCTGTTGACGGCATAGACACTTTCGAAGTCTTCCCGCGTCACCGCGTCCAGGTCGGCCATGGGGATAAAACGGGTTGCACCCGCGCTGCAAACCAGCGCATCGATGCGACCCCAACGCGCCATCGCCTGGCGTGCCAGGTCCCGGCAATCAGCGTCGTTGGCTACATCGCCCCTGACCGTGAAGGCATCCACGCCCAACGCCAGGCATTCTTCGGCCACGCCGGCTGCGGCATCACCGCTGCGGCTGTAGTTGATCAACACGTCGTAAGACCGCGTCGCCAACATACGCGCCACGGCGGCACCGACACCGCTGGCGCCGCCGGTGATGATCGCGACCTTGCGGCTCATGGTTTTGTTCCTTCATGAACCACGGCGGCGCGGAAATAACGCCGGACGACGTGTTCCGCGATACAGGCCGGCCGCGCCACACCTTCGATCTCGCAAGTGACGGTCCAGGTCATCTGGATTCCGTTGTCGATGTCGCTCAGGCTGGAGAGGACAAACCGCCCGCGCACCCGGCTGCCGGAACGCACCGGGTTGGTGAAGCGAACCTTGTTCAAGCCGTAGTTGATACCCATGTCACAAAACGGCAGATGAATGTCGTCCAGGTAAAACTTGCCCAGTAAAGACAAGGTCAGAAAACCATGTGCAATCGTGCCCCCGAACGGCGACTCCTTCGCAGAGCGCTCGGTGTCCACATGGATCCATTGAAAATCGCCGGTCGCCTCGGCGAACTGGTCGATGCGCTCCTGCGAAACCAGGACCCACTCGGTAACGACCGCTTCTTTGCCCAGTTGGGCGCGGAGTTTTTCGAGCGTGCTGATGTCGGCATTGGCCATATCGGTTTCCTTGGTTGGAGTGGCGCCACTCATCTGGCAGTGGTCTTGCCAACGTTTTCCATCGCACCGACCAGGTCACGCAACGCGCGCTTGACCAATTTGCCGTTGGCGTTGCGCGGCAGTGGTGTGTCCGACAAGGTATAGCTCTCGGGCACCTTGTAGTCGGATAAGCGGGTCGCGCAGAACGCTTTCAGTTCAGCCGCGCCAGTGCCCGGGTGCCGCAGCGCAACAAACGCATGCACCCTTTCCCCCAGCACCGGGCAGGGTTTGGCCACCACGGCGCATTCGAGCACCGCCGGATGGGCGTACAACGCGTTCTCGACCTCGATCGTGTAGATCTTGTAACCACCCCGGTTGATCATGTCTTTCTTGCGATCCACCACCTTGACATAACCGTCGGCGTCGATCGAGCCGATGTCGCCGGAGCGCCAGAAGCCGCCGGTGAAATTGGCGGCGCTCGCCCCCGGGTTGTTCCAGTAGTCCTTCACCACCATCGGACCCTTGATCCAGATCTCGCCCAGCTGGTTGTACGGCAGCTCATGTCCGTCGTCGTCAAACACGGCCATCTCGGCGCAGGCCAGGCTGCGGCCCACGGTGTCGCTGCGCGCCGCGGTTTGGCCTTGCGGCATCAGGGTGGACGGCGATGTGGTTTCGGTCGAGCCGTAACAGTTCATCAGCGTCAAACCCGGCAACTGCTGGGCGAGCTTGTCGATGGTCGCCACCGGCATCGGCGCGCCGCCATAGGCACCGACGCGCCAGGGCGAAAGGTCGTGGCGCTCGAAATCCGGTTGCAGCAGGCACAGGTTGTACATCGCCGGCACCATCAGCGTGGAGGTCATGCGTTCGCGCGCAGCCAGTAGCAGGAAATCGGCCGCCTTGAAGGCCGGCATGATGACCAGCTTTCCGGCGCAGTGCGCCATGGTGGCGACCAGAGCCACCAGGCCGGTCACGTGGCTCAGTGGCACCGCCGCGATCGATGCGTCCGCGGCCGTCAGTCCCATCGCGATCCGGTAATGCATCACCGAATGGACGATGCCCAGATGGGTCAAGGTGGCGCCCTTGGGATTGCCGGTTGTGCCCGACGTGTACATGATGGCCGCAATGTCTTCTTCGGCGACTTCGGCGGGGGCGGCGCCATTCTCGGTAGCCATAAAGGAAGCATATTCTTCGGAGCCCGCACAGGGTCCGAACGACACCCGTAAGCGCAGGGCAGGCACGTCCGCCGGCGCCGGCAGTCGCTCGCCCAGATCCGCTTCATGTACCAGCATCGCGGCCGAACAGTCGTTCAACATGTAAGCCAGGCCAGGGGTCTGCTCGCGGATGCTCAGCGGCACCGCGATGGCGCCCAGACGCGCAATCGCGAACAGCGTGGTCACGAACTCACTGCGATTGCCGATCAGCATGGCCACACGGTCGCCTGCGACTATTCCACGTTGCGCCATGCCGCTGGCCAGGCTGGCGGACGCATCGACCAGGCCTTGCCAATTGATACGCTCATCGCCGCAGACGATGGCGATGCCCTGCGGATGTTGCCGCGCGGCGTCAGCCAGCAGCGAATGCAGGCAAGTCGGGCGTTCGGTAAAACAGCGCACCACGCGGTCGCCGTAATGCGCTTCGAGCCGGGTAGCCGGCCATGTGTCGTCCCATCGTGTCATGTCACAAGATCCCTTCAAGTACTTCGACCGCACGCGCGGCGAAAACACGACTCAGTTGCCCGACTTCAGCCGCGTTATCCGCCACCGCGTTGCCGCTCAGCGCACGCGCCGCAATACCTTCGAAAATCACTGCAAGCCGGAACAGCGCGAACGCGAAGTGAAACGGCGTCACGCCATCGCTGCGCCCGCTTTGCCGGTAGTAATGTTGCAGATACTCCGCCTCCGACGGGATGCCCAGCGCCGCCAGGTCAAGCCCTCGAATACCGCCGTATTCGGCTGGCAGCGTGCGATAGGCGATGCAGTTGAAGGCCACGTCGGCCAGCGGGTGGCCCAGCGTGGACAGTTCCCAGTCCAGTACCCCCACCACACGCGGCTCGGTCGGATGGAACATCAGGTTGCCAAGCCGGAAATCGCCGTGGCTGATGGTGGTTTCGGTCTGATCCGGAATGTTTTTTTGCAACCACGCGATCAGCCGCTCTATGTCCGCGTTTTCAGCCGTTTTCGACATCTGCCACTGACGCGTCCAGCGCGCAATCTGACGGGTGAAATAACTGCCCTGCCGCCCATAGTCGGTCAGGCCAATGGCGGCCCAATCGACTTTGTGCAGACGCGCCATGGTGTCGGCCATTGCCAGATAAATGGCACGCCGCTCCGAGGCCTGCATGCCGGGCAAGGCATAGTTCGGAAATACCCGGCCCTGCAAGCGGTCCATCATGTAGAATGGCGTGCCGACGATGTCGCGCTCGGCATGGAACAACAGCATCGTGGGCACCGGCACATCGGTTGCCGCTAATGCACGCATCACACGGTATTCGCGGTCCACGGCATGCGCGGACGGCAACAAGCTCGACGCCGGCTGTTTGCGCAGCACCATGGAGCGGTTTTCGAACGTGACGAAATAGGTCGGGTTGGACTGCCCGCCCCCGATGCGCTCGAGCTGCATTTTTCCCTGCAGGCCGCCAATCGCGCCAATCAAAAAATCTTCAAGCCGGTCCGGTTCAAAGTCCATGCCAAAGCTCCGTCCGAACTTCCGCGATATGTTTCATTTGTAGGCCCGGTTTATCGACCATCCATTACTCCAGCTATGCCTGCTATGCCTGCTATGCCAGCTGCAACTGCCGCAACATGGCGGAGCGTTGCCGCGCGGCGGACAACATGAAATCCCATTCGCTGCCGGCGGTCACGAAACGCACGCCCAACCGCACCATCTTCTGCATCACATCAGGGGCGTTGGCCAGTCCCCCGGCTCCGGCAAATTTCCCGTGTTTGCGGCACGCGCTTATCACGCGCGCAAAACAGCGCTCGAGCGCGGGGTCGGCGAACTGGCCCGGAATCGCCATCGCCTCGCACAGGTCGGTGGAACCGATATGCACGATATCCACGCCCGGCACGGCGGCGATTTCATCCGCGTGTTCTATCGCCTCGGGCGTCTCAAGCATGACGATCACGGTGGTAGCGTCATTCAGAACCTGGCGCACCACATCGGCCGGCCATGACTGAAAACCCAGATGCGGCCAGCTACCTGACACCGAACGTTCACCGAGCGGCGCGAACTTGCAGGCCTTTACGATGGCCCGCGCTTGTTCGGCCGAGCCGACATGCGGCGCCACGATGCCCAAGGCGCCCGCGTCGAGTATCCGGTTGGCGTAATAGGCGTCGTGGCTGGCGATACGCACCAGCGGCGTGACCCCGACGTGCAGCGCCGTGACGCAGATCTGCGCCGCCGCGGCTTCGGGAATGACCGAATGTTCCAGGTCGATATTGATCGCGTCGAAGCCGCAACTCCTGGCCGCCACGGCGATGTCGACGCTGTGCACCTGCTTGACGATCATGGCCAGCCCGAGTCGGCCGGCCTTGAGGGTTTCGGCCAGCGGATTACGCAAGCTGGGGCCGGATGGGTTTTGCGGGTTCATGGTGTTCACCCGCCCGTCGATGGGGGGCCCGCTGGAATAATCACGTCGGCCGGGGCGATCGGCTCGCCACGCACAAACCGCATGATGTTGCCCAGCGTGTGCCGTGCCACGTTGTCGATGTTGTCGAATACGCCGCCGCCCGCATGCGGGGTAATCACCACCTGGTCCAGCGTCAGCAACGGGTTGTCGCGCGCCGGTGGTTCCGGGTCGAAAGCGTCGAGCCCGGCGCCGCGCAGCTTGCCGCTGACCAGCGCGTCATACAACGCTTTTTCATCCACCAGGCCGCCACGTGCGGTGTTTATCAGCACCGCACCGTCTTTCATGGCGGCGATGGAAGTGGCATCGATCATTTTGGCGGTTTGGGTGTTCAGCGGCGCGTGCAGGCTCACTATGTCGCTTTGCGCCAGCAGTTCGGGCAAGCCGACATACCGCATCCCGAGCGCCTGTTCGGTCTGCGCATCGGCGTGGCGGGCGTCGAAGTAGATCAGCTCGGCATCGAAGCCGCGCAGCCGGCGCGCGAGCATCCGGCCGATGTTGCCGAAGCCGACCAGGCCGACGGTTTTCCCGGTAATCTGAAAACAGGTTTCGCGCATCGCCGAGGTCGGCCATCCGCCCTCGCGCACCACGCGGTTTACATATGGCAACCGGCGATACACAGCCAGCATCAACGCAATGGCGAGTTCGGCTACCGGACTCGCGTTGGAACCCGCGGCGATCGACAGTGGAATGCCCATGCGCCGGGCCGCCGCCACGTCGATGCTGTCGTAGCCGATGCCCCATTTCTGGATCATGCGCAACGCTTTGGCATGTTGCAGCATGGCTTCGTCAACGGCTGCAAAACCAGGCAGCATGAATGCCGCGTGTTCCACCAAAGCCATCTGTTCCGTCCGGTCGTAGGAGTTCGCGAAATGCAGATCGAGCTCCGGCGGCGCCGCGTGTTGCACGACTGCGCGCACGGCCGGCGTCCACACGTCCATACATGCGACCACATATTTCATTGGAGTTTCCCGTCGTCGGCCAGCCCGGCCAGGGAGATCACATCGCAGTCGAGTCGATCGGCCAGGTCGAAGATGCGGCGCAACGCGTCATGGTTGCCATGCGCCGTTTGGGCAGCGCGGGTCAGCGCATCCACCACGGCCTGCAGGCTGCGTTGCGGCACCACCACGAGTCCTTCGGCGCTGGCCGAAACAACGTCTCCCGCATGCACAATGACGCCGCCGCAACAGACCGGAACGTTCACCTCGCAAGGCCCGGCCTTGGGTCCCGAATAAGGCGCTACCGCCGTCGCATAGACCGGGAAACCCGCGTCTTGTGCTTCGCCGACATCGCGGTAAGCGCCGTTGACGATCAGGCCGGCAAGTCCGCGTGTGTCGCGCGCGTATTGCAGCAACTGGAAGCCGCCCAGGCACCATTCGCCAAAACCCTGGGCGTCGACCACCAACACGTCGCCCGCCTCTACCAGTGTGAGCGCCTTGACCAGGCCCAGATTGTCCCCAGGAGGGCACTTGGCCGTGGTCACGACACCGGTTATTGGCAGCGCCACCGGACCCAGCGCGCGGATGCTGGCGTCCATCGTGTACATGCCGCCCACGAGTTCGCTGATCCTGGTCACGTCCTGGTCCGCAAGCGCCTGCACCAGCGCGGCGGGCGGACGCTGGAAACCGGTGTGTACCAACGAACGCACCACCACGCGGCTTGCAAGGTAACCCTGCTTGTTGGCGCACGACATATTCATGGCCTGCGCGCGCTCCGGCGCATTTCGCCCGCCAGCGCCGCGCGGTAGGTGCGCGGGTCCAGCTCAAGCGCATAACGCGGGCTGTCGGGATAATGCCGGGCCATGGTTTCACGCTCCTTCAGAATCACGCGCATCATTTCATCGCGCCCGGGCAGACCCAGCTCGCCGGTTTCCAGCGCGGCCACCCACTGCGCCTGATCGTCCATCATGCGGATGTTGCCACCGCCGCTGACGTTGAAAAATCCCACGAAATACAGACCCGGTATGCCCGGCCGCACGACCTGGTGGTATAGCTCCAGCCACCGTCCCCGGACCGGGGACGCGTCGGCGCTCAGAAAAGGCAAATCCACCTCATAACCCGTGGCCGCGATCATGGTGTCGAAATGGCGCGCTGAACCGTCGGAAAAAGTCACCTCGTTACCACGCACCGAGGTCACGCCCGGTTTGGCCTTGATGCGGTTCCAGATGAAGTGCCCTATCAACAAATGGTGCCCGGCCGGATGGGTGCGGGTTCTCGGGGTCACGAAGCCCCACTGCTCCATGCGGCCATGCGCCATCCGGGTAACCAGCTCGCGCAACCTGCGCCGGATTGGCCACGGCATCCAGGGCTTTTCGATTTTGCCCAACACGCGCGCCGTGGGCACGCCCAGGAACATGCGCGGCATCAGCAGCACCGGAGAACGCGCGGCCATGGTGGTGGACGCGGTGACGGTACAGATGTCGGCCGCGATGTCGCAGGCACTGTTGCCCACGCCCACTATCAGCACATGCTTGCCTTTGAATGGATCGGGTACCCGGTAACGATGGGAATGCAGATAGTCCCCGGCAAAATCGCCAGCGAACGGCGGGTGCCGGGGTACCCCCTGGTGTCCCGACGCCACCACCACCGCGTCGAAAAACTGCGGATTTTCGCCGGCCAGCGTAACCATCCAGCCGCTGCCCGGCGCCCCTTCGACCGCCCGCACTGCGGTCACGGTCGACCGGAAGCGGATATGGGGCGTCAGCGCGAACCGGTCGGCATAAGCCGCCAGATACTGCGCCATCTGGGCATGGTCGGGGTACAGCGGCGCCGACTCCGGGAACGGAAAGTCCTGGTAGGCCGTGACCTTGTTTTCGGAATTGACGTGCAGCGACTGGTAAGCCGGACTCAGGCCGTTGTCGTTCTCGTACACCCACAAGCCGCCGACCTGCGATCCGATCTCGAACACCACCACCTGCAAGCCCTTGGCGAGCAGGTGTTTGGCGGCGCACAGGCCCGCCGCGCCGGCACCGATGACGGCTACCGTGCGTTTCGCCGCTCCGCTGGAAGGGATCGTCATGGGAAGTTCAGCGCTCAGTGAAATACGGTGGGGCAGCGCGGGCTGTCAGCCTGCGTCGATGTCGAGGTCCAGCAGCAGCCAGATGGCGGATTTCTGCCAATGCAGGCCCGGGCGCAGCGTTGCGTAAACACCGCCGGCAAGCGCTTCGGGTGCGACGTACTTCAATGCCCGCAAGCCAGGAATTTCATAACGCTGCACCGGCCCCGGCACCACGCGGTTAAGCGCCATGCGCGCCCGGTCGGCCGTCAATACGCGCGACAACAGGGTGTAGGCGGCCGCGTCGCGCGCCACCAGCGTGAGGTCGAGCATATTGCCCTTGTCGCCGGCGCGTCCGGTGGCGATGTCGCCGACTCTCATGACTGGCTCCATTCAATTTCAGGGCGCACCAGATCATGTGCGATGAAGCCGTCCAGTACTTCGATGCGCGGGCGGCGTTCGCTGCGCACGCTGCTGCCGCCAGCCGGTCCGGACAGGGTCAGCGCATAAATTTCATCCTCGACGATCTGCGCCATTTCAAGATCGGCGCAGCGTGCCGACACATGCACACGCAACTCCGCCGGCGGCGCGCGCGAGGGCAGCGACCCGGCGCGCAGGATCGAGTCGATACCCACCAGATCAATGGCGATATCTTCATCGCGCCAGTCCGACAGGCGCAGGCGCAAGGTTTCGGCGGCGCGTTGTGCACGCGCCATCGCCGCCGTGCCGGCAAACCCGATTTCGCAGTCGGCGATAAAACCTGGCAATTCCAGGAAACCGGCCACCTTGAGCGTGGGTGGCGGGCCGAGCGAACGTGCGCCCGACATGCGAACCCGGTTGTGCCCGATCTGCTCAAAGCGGATACCGGTGAAGTCGAGCACCAGGTCGGGCGTGGCATAACGCGACGGGTCGTGTACTTCGTAAAACAGTTGCAGCGTGCAGGTGTCGGCGTTAAGCAGACCTGGCGCACCGTCCAGCAGCGCGATCTCGGCCGTACCGTCGGCATATACATGCGCCAGTGGATAACCGAGCCGCGCATAGTCCGCGGCCGACAACAGTGCCTGTCCGACCGGATCGTAATTGCCGCCGCTGAGCTGACCACCACATTCGAGCAGATGCCCCACCGTAATGGCGCCCGCCAGCGCCTGTGGTCCGGGGTCGAGGTGCCTGAATGCCGGCGCGGCGAACAGCGCCGAATCGGCCACCCGCCCTGTCACCACGACATCGGCGCCGCCATCGAGTGCTTCGGCCAATGCGCCCGCGCCCAGGTAGGCATGCGCGCCCAGCAGTTTTCCCTCCACCGGACGCACCCAGGCGATCCGGTCGCTCAAGTGCAATACATCATCGCCGTGAATGGCTGCTACACGCGTGCCGCGGCAGCCGAGTTCGGCCGCCAGCTTGGCGATTGCCGCGCCGGCCGCGCGCGGATTGGCCGCGCCCAGGTTGGAGACGATGCGGCAGCGGTTGGCAAGCGCTACCGGCAACAGCGGTGTCAGTCGACGGCGCAGGCGCGGGTCGAAGCCGGCCAGCGGGTTGTCCAGCCGCGCCTTGATGGCAGGCACCAGGGTGCGTTCGGCCAAACATTCCAGTGCCACCGTGTCGATCTGGCCGGAGCCGGCCAGCGCCACCGCCGGATCGATCCGGTCACCCGCGAAACCAGCGCCGGCGCCGATGCTGCAAATTGGTTTTCTAGCGTTAATGCTTGCATTCATCGCGTCATAAACCCATGTAAGAACGCCGCACGTCGGGGTCGCGCAGCAGGTCTTCGCCGCGGCCTGATTTCAGGATGCCGCCGTGTTCGATCACATAACCGCGCTGGCACATCCGCAGCGCGTTACCCACGTTCTGCTCCACCAGCAACACCGACAAGCCCTTGGTGCGCACCAGCGAGGCCACCATCTCGAATACCTTGTCGACCATGATCGGCGCCAGACCGAGCGAGGGCTCGTCGAGCATCAGCAGTTTGGGGAGCGCCATCATGGCGCGCGCCACCGCACACATCTGGCGTTCGCCGCCCGACAGCCGCCCCGCCAGTTGGGTGCGCCGCTCGGCCAGTAACGGAAACAGCGTCATGACCTCGTCGAGTGATTCGCGCAGGCGGGCCCGCGCGGCGCTGTGGTAAGCGCCCAGCTCCAAGTTCTCGAGCACGGTCATGAACGGAAACAGGCGTCCGCTCTCGGGCACCATCACCAGGCCGCGCTCGGCGGCCTTGTGCGCCGGCAGATGGGTAATGTCCTGCCCGTCGAAAGTCACACGGCCGGATCGCGTGGCCAGATGGCCACTGATGGTCAGCAGCAGCGTCGTTTTTCCGGCGCCGTTGGCGCCCACCACCGAGACGATCTCTCCCTGCCCGACCTCCAGGCTGACGGCATCAAGCACCGGTAATTCGCCATACCCCGAAAACAGCTTGTCGACCGAAAGAATGAAACTCATAAGGCCCCCAATTCCGCGGCCTGGTGCCCTTCGCCCAGATAGGCCTTGACGACCTCGGGCGAATTCAGGATCTGGTCGGCCGTGCCCTCGGCGATCAGGCGCCCGCGGTCGAGCACCACGACACGGTCGGAAAACGCGCGCACGACCTTGAGGTTGTGTTCGATGATCAAAAAGGTCAAACCTCCGGCGTGCAGACCTTGCAGCAGTTCAATTGCCTGCCCCACCTCGCTCTGATTCAGGCCGGCCATGACTTCGTCCAGCAACACGATTTCCGGCTCCAGCGCCAAGGCGCGCGCCACTTCCAGCCGGCGCCGTTCGCTCAAGGTCAGGTCACCGGCGCGTATGCGCGCGTGGTGCGCGAGACCGACCTTTTCAAGCACCGCCATGGCCTTGTCACGCGCCGTCGAAAGCGCACGGTGGCGCATGAACGCGCCAATCATCACGTTCTCAAGTGCGTTCAACGCGATCAGCGGCTTGGCGATCTGGAACGTTCGCCCCATACCGAGCCGGGCCCGGTCGTGCGGCGCCAGCTTGTTGATGCGTTCACCGCGCAGCCGCACCTCGCCCGAGGTCGGCGCGAGCTGCCCCGTCAGCAGGTTGAAGAAGGTGGTCTTGCCCGCGCCATTCGGGCCGATGATGCTGACGATCTCGCCCTTGCGCACCTGTAGCGAGACGTCGTCCACGGCGCGCAGTCCGAGAAAATGTTTGCTTACGCCCGATACGGCCAGCAAGTTCGGGTTTATGGCCGCGCTCATTTCCCGGCTCCCTTGCCGGGCCTGAACCGGAGCATCAGGTCGCGCCAGGCGCCGACCACGCCGCGCTTCATGAACAGCGCCGCCAACACCATCAACAGGCCCAGGATCGCCAGATTCATGCCCGGCAAGGCGTTGGCCAGTTCGGCGCGCAAAACGTTTTCGAACGGGATGATCAACGCCGCGCCTAGGAGTGGCCCCGCGACGGTTCCGACGCCGCCGATCAGCGCCAGCAGCGCGAACTTCACGCCCACCTCCTGCAAATTGAAAATCGTCGGGGGATCGATGAAACGCAGGTACATGGCAAATAGCGTTCCGCCAACCGCTGTGAGGCCTGCGCTGAGGGCCATACCCTGTAGCTTGACCGACAACACGTTGATGCCGGAGGCGCGTGCTGCGTCTTCGTCCTCCCGCACGGCGAGCAGGTAATACCCGAGCCGGCTACGACGCAGCACGACGGTGATGCCGATGACCAGCGCCAGGAACACGAACATCAGCACCGCGTATTGCCAGCGCTCGCGGAAGATCATGTTGGCAAAGCCGGCCTTGAACGGAATCATGATGCCGCGCGGCCCGCCCGTGACCGAATCGAAATGGCTGGCGATGACAAAGGCCACTTCGTTGAAAGCCAGTGTCGCGATCGCAAAAAACGGTCCACGCAAACGGAAGGTAGGCCACGAAATCAACACCGCGACCAGGGCGGCAAAAAGCGCGCAGGGAATCACGGTCAACCACGGCGACAGGTCGTAGGCCACGTACAACCGGGCGGCCAGATAGGCCCCGATCCCGAAAAAGACCCCATGACCGAGCGAGAACTGTCCGCCGAAGCCACCAATGATGTTCCACGCAGCCGCCAGCCCGCCCATCAGGTAGGTGAAAGCGATGATGTTGAGCCAGTGCGCGTCTTCCACCAGCAGCACGAACGGCAGCAATGCCAACGCCATGCCGGCAAGATATTTCAGCAGCGCGCGGCCGCCGGACTCGATGCCGGTATCCGCCGCCAGCGCAGAGCCGGAGCCTGCGTTGGTTGTGCCAATGGGTTGCTCAGTTTTGCTCACGGAATCCCACCTCTTCAGCACCCACCTGGCCCAGCAAGCCGGACGGACGGACGATCAACACCACCAGAAAAATAATGAACCAGATCGCGTTTTTCAACGCGGGGTCGATGTAATAACCCGCGAAGGCCTCGACCACCCCTACGATCAGGCCGCCGATATAGGCGCCCCAGACACTGCCCAGGCCCCCCAGCACCACCACCGCGAATGCGGCCAGGATGAAGTTTCCGCCGACCGCCGGCGTGATCGAATAGATCGGCGTCAGCAATGCGCCGGCCATGCCGGCCAGCGCCGCGCCGATGCCAAACGTAAACAGAAAAGTGCGCTCGACGTTGATACCCATGACACGCGCGGCGCGTTTGTCCTGGGTCACCGCGCGAATCGACTTTCCGGTCATGGTGTGGCGCAGGAACAGGTGCAGCCCGATCGTGATCAGCGTGGTGGCGACCAGCGTGACAAGCCGCACCACGCTGATGCGGATGTCGCCCACCGTCAGCACGTTGGCGCCGATTTCGCCGCCGATGCTGAGCGCTTGGCCTTTGGACACCGCCAGCATGATGTTCTGGAACAGCATCAACAGGCCGAAGGTGGCGAAGATCTGCATGTTGGATTCGTTGTGCAGCGGCTGGATCACCAGACGCTGGATCGCCACTCCAAGCAGGCCGACCAGAGGCGCCACCACCAGCACCGACAGGTAGGGGCTGAGCCCGAATTGCGCGTACGCGTAATAACTGCCGTACATGCCGAACATCACCAGTTCGCCCTGCGCGAAATTGACGATACGCACCACGCCGAAGATCAGGTTCAGGCCGATACTCACCAGCCCGTAGATGCCGCCCAGCAGCAGGCCGAACACCAGCACATTGAGAATTTGGTCCATCGTGGCTTTCGTCTTAGGTCGGTTTGAGTACGTAACCGATACGCGGGAAGTGCACGTGTACCGTGCCGGCCCGGTCGTCGCTACGGCGCAGGCTGTAATACCTGGGCGTCGCAGCGATCAATTCGCCTTTCGTCGGCTCGCGTCCGAAGCTTTCGGCCGCAATCGTCACGCGGCTGCCCAGTGCAATGCCGTGTTCGTCCTGCAAGCCGTCGGCGGCCAGCAGGTTTTTGCCGGCGGGTGCCGGCTCGGAGCCGGCCGCAACGGCGATCGCCTGCGCAGCGGTCATGGGAACGCTGTTGCCGTGGCCAATGGCTCGCATGTGCTGCATCCAGCTTGTGAGCGCCGGCGCATGCATCGGAAGTGCTACCGGCGTCGGCCCGCGTCCATGCGCCAGCCACAACGCGTGATAGGCACAGAAATCGGCGATACAGGGCGTATCGCCAAGCAGGAAGGGATGCTGCTGGAGCAAGTCCGACAGGCGTTGCAAATAGGATTTGTAGGCGGCCGTGGCGTCGGCGGGGCGCAGCCATTCCACGTCAAAACCCATTGCCTTGCGGTCCTCGAAAACCGCCGCCGGCAGCTCCCCCGATGCGCCACGGTTGTAGGTGACGGCCGCCCAGAACAGACTACTGTCGGCCCACTGCGCCACGATGCGCGCCAACGCCTGGGTCGGTTCCGGATACAGGCTGGGCGCAGGCCGCAGCTGCTCCAGCACATCGCAGATCAGCGCCGTGTCGCAATACACGTCCGCGCCGATTTGCAGGAAGGGCGTGCGGCGATATCCGCCGGTCAGCGCCACTACATCCGGCTTGGGCAGGATGTTGGGAACCGTCACCGACTTCCAGGCCAGCTGTTTGTATCCCAGCACCAGACGCACCTTCTCCGAGAACGGCGATGCCGCGAAGTGGTGCAGGATCAGATCAGCCATGGCTATATGCGTAGCTCGCCATCAAGCCTCAGGGACGCGCCAGCGGCTTGAGCGTCACGCCGGGCGCCACGGCCGACTTCGGGAATACCGTGACCATCTTGCCGCCCTGCCATTGCGAGGTGGTGAACTGCGCGCGTACGTTCTGGAAGGTCTTGTCGAACTTGGCGCCGAAGCCCGAGGCATAGGTATTCTCGGGCTGGTCCATTTTTGCCGCGGCGGCCTGCACCTTGGCCATGTCCACACTACCGGCGGCCTTGAGTGCCTCGACCATGATCAGGAAACCCGAGTACGCTGCCATGCCCTGGGGCGCCACCGGGTCGCTCTTGTAATTGGCGCGATAGGCTTCGAGGTAAGCCTTGTTGCCGGGGCCGAAAGCTTCGCTGATGTCGTTACGCGGGTAACCGGTTACCAGCACGCCTTCCATGTAGACACCGAGCGCCTGCAAAGTCTCGGGCGTGTCGCCGGTGCCCACGAATAGCACTGCGGCCGGCTTGAAGCCCTGTTCACGCATGGTGCGCAACAACAGGTTGCCGTCGGGCACATAACCGGTCTGGATCAGCACGTCGGGCTCGGCCTTCTTGGCGCGCAGCACCGCGTCGTTGAGGTCGATCGAGGCCGCCGAGTGCGCACCGACACCGACAACTTTGGCACCGAAGGCCTCCAGAATGCGCTTCTGGCCCTGCGCGATCGACGTGCCGTAGATCGATTCTTCGTGCTCGATCCAGATCTTCAGACCCTTCACGTCTTTCTTGAGCGCGGGCGCTATCAGTTCGCGCACGGTGGCTGCGGAGGTGTTGGCGAAAGCGCTGCCGTCGGGACCGCTGCGGATGAAGTTGGGCAGCCCGCGGTCGGTCAGCACCTGGGCTACCGCATTGGTCTCCCAGTAAAGCTTGTTGTAGCGCAAGGCGGCATCGCTGGCGGTCAGCGAGATGCCGCTGATATAGGTGCCGACAAACATGTCGACCTTGTCCTTGTTGACCAGTTGCTCGACCGTGGTGATGCCCTGCTGCGCGTTGGTCACATCGCCGCGAATCAGCTCGATCTTGCGTCCTAGAACGCCGCCAGCGGCATTGACCCTGTCGGTCGCCAGTTCGTAGCCCCGCGTGACCTCGGTGCCGTAAAGCGCCAGCGGACCGCTATACGGGTTGAGCGCGCCGATCTTGATGGTTTGCTGCGCCCATGCGCTATGCCCCAGCAACACCGCACCCGCTACCAGGCCGAGGCCCGCGATTCTTTTCAAAACACCCATGTCTATCTCCTTGATTAAAAGTCATGACGTACGAAAACACTACCGACCGGTGCGACCGTCACGCACCGCTACGGGCACCTGGAAAGGAACAATTCGGGTTCATGCTGCCTGCAATGCGCCCACTGCCAGTCCGACCGGCCAGAAGATTCCGCCACTGGTGACACCACCATCAACAGCGATATCGGTGCCGGTGACATAGGAAGATTGAGGTCCCAGAAGGAAGAACATCACTTCCGCGATCTCGTCCGGCGCCGCCATATGCCCCATCGGCGTGATGCCCTGCAAGGCCTCGAACAGCCTGGCGTTGCTCCGGATCATTTCTGTATCGACGACGCCGGGGCAAACACAATTGACCCGGATGCCACTGGGCGCCAGTTCCAGCGCGGCGCTTTTGGTCAAGCCGCGCAGCGCCCATTTGCTGGTCGAATAAGCCGCCGAGTAATACCCGGTCAAGCCGACCGTGGATGAAATATTGACGATGGACGCGCCGGCGCGCATGAACGGCGCGAGTGCATGAATGCCCAGGAATGCACCCGTAAGGTTTACGCGCAAAACCTGTTCCCAGTCCTCGAGCGACGACTTGGTAACCGTGTTTCTGGGTCCGGTAATGCCGGCGTTGTTAACCAGGCCACACAGCGGCCGCGTATCGGCCTGAATGCGCCCGGCGAGCAACTGCCACGATGCCGCGGCGGCCACGTCGAGCTCGAGGCAGACCAGCGTTCCGCGCTGACCGTTGGCGAATTGCCGCAACTCCTGCCAGCAGGAATCGTCCGCCGGCAGCCGGTCCATGACGTAGACATGGGCACCGGCCTGCAACAGCATCCGTGCGATCGACGCGCCCTGGCCTCTGGCGCCGCCGGTTACAACCGCCGCCTTGTCCAGCCAGTAGTCATTCATGAATGCCAATCTGAAAAATCTTCGATGCCGTGGATCAGCCGGATCACTCCGGCTTGATCCCCGCGCTGTCGGCAATGCGCTTGAAACGCTCGGTCTCGCTGACCTGGAACTTGCGCATTTCCGCCGGCGGTAGTGCCATCGGGTCAGAACCGATCCTGGCGGTGAACTCCTTCGCGCCCGGCGTGGCGAGTATTTTCTGCATCGCATCGACCAGTTTGGCCGTGACGGCATCCGGCGTGTCCGAGCGAATATACATCGAAGTCCAGGTGTAATTCACATACTCGGGATAACCGCTCTCCTTGATGGTCGGAATGTCGGGATAGTCCGGATGCCTCCTGTCGCCCGACACCGCCAGCGCCTTCAGTTTGCCGGCCTTGACCTGCGGGATGGCGGCGATAAGGTCACTCACGGCCCAGTCCAGCTGGTTGCCCATCACCCCCATAAAAACTTCCGGCGCACCCTTGTACGGAACGTTCACGTATTTGGTGCCGGTGGCGCTGGCAAACCATTCCTCCGACAAATGGAAGCCCGAGGTATAGGTACCTACATTGAGTTGCGCTTTGGAAGACTTCGCGGCCGCTACGAGATCCGCGACATTGTTCATCTTCGATCCGGGCGCGGCCACGAAAATCATCATGCCGCGCGCCAGGCCGGCCACCGGTTTGAAGTCCTTGACCGGGTCGTAGGGCAGGTCCTTGACCACAACCGGGTTGACCGCCATGTGGGTGTTGGTACCGAGGAATAGGGTGTAGCCATCGGCGGGCGCCTGCTTGACCACCATGGCTGCCAGCACGCCGTTGGCGCCGGGCTTATTGTCGATGACCACCGGCTGGCCCAGCGCCGCGGCAAGCTGTTCGCCGAAATAACGCGCCGTGGTGTCCGAGCCGCTGCCGGGCGAAGTTGGCACCACGATTTTCAGTGCCCGGGTCGGGAAGTTGGCGACCTGGGCGGTGGCCATGGTCGCCACCGTGGCAAGGCCAAACGCCAGCGTTCGCAAAATCTTGTTGAGCTTCATATCGGCCTTGTCGCTTCGGGTCAATTTTTAGGTCGGTCAATCGTAATTACGGCTGCGCGGTGGGCGTAAACCGCGGTAGCGCGGTTTCGCCTTCCATCTCTATCACCAGCCGCAGGCGCTGGTCGATCTTCAGTGTCTCGGCGTCGGCGACACCGATCAGGTTGCTGATCAGGCGCGGGCCTTCGTCGAGTTCGACCACCGCCACGTTATACGGCAGGCGATTCGCGAACGCCGGGTGAAAAGCCGTGTGGTAGACCACCCAGCTGATCAGCTTCGCACCGCCGCCGGCTTTGTCCCAATGCCACCTGTCCGCCAGGCAAGCCGGACATTCGCTGCGCGCGGGCAGCCATGCGTGGCCACAGGCGCCGCAGCGCTGGAACGACAGCGTGCCCTGGGCCAGGCTGTCCCAGTAGGGCGTGTTGAGCGCATCCCGCTCGGGCGCGGGCATGGTGGTTTCAGCAAGTTCCATATGCAATGGTCCTTTCTCAAGTTCCGAGCAGCAGCGTCGAATGCGTATGCATGATCCCGCCCTGATTGCTGACGGCGCAGGTACGCGCGCCCTTGACCTGGTTGACGCCATCGCCCCGCATCTGGCGTACGCCTTCAATCACCAGCTGCAGGCCGGGCATACCGGTTTCCGACAACAGGCCGCCCGAGGTATTGATGGGCAACATGCCGCCGATCTCGATGTTCCCGTCCTCGACGAAATGACCACCTTCGCCTTTGGCGCAGAAACCGTAGGCCTCCAGCGTCATCAGAGCCGCAATCGTGAAGCAGTCGTAGATCTGCGCCACGTCCACATCCTTGGGCGTCATGCCGGCCATCTTGAAAGCGGTTGCAGCGGACAACGTCGCCGCCGTGGTTGTCAGGTCCTTCCGCTGCGCCACTTCCCAGGATGTCTGGCCCTGGCCAAAACCAAGGATGGGCACCGGCTTGGCGACGCCAAGCTCTTTGGCGCGTTGCGCGCTCATTACCACCACCGCTGCGCCGCCGTCCGACACCAGGCAACAATCGTCCCGACGCAGCGGCGCAACTATCAGGCGCGATTGGCGGTACTGGTCCAGCGTCAAGGGCTTGCGCAACTGCGCATTGGGATTGGCGGCGCCGTGTTTACGGCAGGCCACCGCAATCGCGCCGAGCTGGTCGCTGGTGGTACCGAACTCGCCCATATGGCGGCGCGCGATCATCGCGTAGCCGGCCGGCGTGCTGAACCAGCCGTGAATGCTGTCGTCGCCCCAGGCCTTTTCATACGCCTGGCGCGAGCCGGTAGCCGGGTTATCGGCCAGACACACCACGGCCACGTCGCATTGCCCGGCTTCAATCGCCATCGCCGCGTAACCGATCATGCTGATATTGCTGGCGCCACCCTGGTCCCAGACGCCGCCGATACGCGGCACGATGCCCAGCGTCTCGGCCAGCTTCTGGCCATACATCATCTCGAACCTGGAGGTCGGGAACTTGACGAACAACCCATCCACCATGCTTTTGTCGATGCCCGCATCGGCCAGCGCCTTGCGGATCGCCTCCACGTTCATGGACAAGGTACTGCGCCCGGCCAGCTTGCCGAAAGCCGTGTGGCCGACACCGGCGATAACGGTTTTTCCGCGCATCAAATTACCTCCTCATCGACTAGCTGCTGCAGTTCCGTTTCGCTCAGTCCGAGCCAGTCGCCGTAGACGGCCCGGTTGTCGCAACCCAGTTCGCCGCTGGGCTTTATCTGCATCGGTTCCACGCCGTCGAAACGCATCGGTGTGTTGGGCAGGCAGACCCGTCCGTACATCGGGTGTTCGACCCATTCGAGCGCGCGGCGCGCATGCATGTGTTTGTCGTTGACCACTTCGTCCAGGTCGCGCACTGGCGCACAGGGCACGCGGTTGCGCATCAGCAGGTCGAACAGGTCCTGCTTTTCGAAGCCCGCCGTAAACGCGCCGACCAGTTCGTCTATTGCGTCGACGTGCTCCACGCGGCTCTTCAGGTCGGCAAAACGCGGGTCGGTCAAAAGATCCAGCCGCTGCATCACTCCCAGCAGCGATTTCCAGTGGATCTCGCTGACGCAGATGATGGCGATGTAGCCGTCCTTGGTCGGGTACACGTTGTAGGGCGCTTCGGCCATGCCGCCGTGGCGGTTGCCGGTGCGCGCGGGCACGGAATTGCCCGAGCCGTAATGCAGGCCCAGGTTCGAGCTGAGCGACGCGTAGACCGCTTCCTGCATCGACACCTCGACCAGCCGCCCCACGCCGGTCTTCTCACGTTCATACAGCGCGGTCATGATGGCGCCGTACAAATGCACGCCGCCGAAGAAATCGCAGACGGCCGGGCCGGCCTTGACCGGCGGGCGATCCGGGAAACCGGTCACGTGCATGATGCCGGCCATGGCCTGCACCGTGAGGTCCATCGCCGGGTAGTTCTTGTTGGGACCCGAGCGGCCGTAACCGGAGCCGGAGCCGTAAATCAGGCGCGGATTGACCTTGCGCAGCTTGTCGTAACCCACACCCAGGCGTTCCATGGCGCCGGGCGCGAAGTTTTCCACCAGCACATCGCCGCGTTTCACCATGGCCCGCAATAACTCGCGGCCGCGCTCGGTCTTGAGGTTGAGCGTGGCAAAGGTCTTGTTTGAATTGAGCATCGCGAACGGCAGCGCCGCTCCGCCGACCACGCCGCGCCGGCGCAGGTTCTCCCCGCCCTTGGCCTCGATCTTGATGATGTTGGCGCCGGCCATCGCCATCATGAAGGTGCAGTACGGGCCGTTATAGATCTGGCCGAGATCGATGACTCGTGCCCCTGGTCCTCGCCTCGCGCCACACCGAACCGGTGTACACACGAACGAGCGGCAAGTTTGGCACGATCGCCGGCTGGCACGGGTACATCATCGTCGAGACCAACGCCGTCGGCCGCTGGCTCCTGGAGTGCGCCGGCCGGGGCCTCGGGCTCGGCGGCAGGACGGCGCTCGGGTTCGGG
>JANYBQ010000138.1 GCA_025360705.1 Betaproteobacteria bacterium
GGCGTGGTCAGCGCGGGTAACAGTCTGGTGGGCAGCGTTGCCAATGATGGGGTTGGCAGCGGCGGTGTGTATAACCTGGGCGCTGGCAAGCACCTTGTCTTCAGTCCGAACTGGAACGGGAGCATGGGCGCGGTCACATGGTTTGACGATGCGGCCGGCACCCGGGGTGCCGTCGGGTCGGGCAATAGCCTGGTGGGCTCAACTGCGGGAGATCAGGTCGGCAGTGGCTTGTGGGACACTTTGGGCAGCAGGATCGCGATTCTCAGCCCCAACTGGAACAACGGCGGCAGTGCGGCGGCAGCCGGGGCGATGACCTGGGCGGATGCAGGCTCCGCTATGACCGGGCCCGTGACGGTAGCCAACAGCCTCGTGGGTGGCAGCACCAATGACCGGGTGGGTAACAACGGCATCGACTTTCTGACCGGCACCTTGTCGGCGGTACGCAGCACCAACTGGAGCGGCAACGCCGGCGCTGTGACCTGGATCACCAACGCGGCGCCATTGACGGGGTTGGTCAGCAGCACCAATAGCCTGGTTGGGTCCAGCGCCAATGATTTTGTGGGTAGCGGGGGGTTCAGTTATGGCAGCGGTTATGAAGTCTTGCGCAGCACTTCCTGGAATGGCAACCGCGGAGCGGTAACCTGGATCGACGGTACAGCGCCGGTCACCGGGGTCGTGTCCTCGTTGAACAGCTTGGTGGGTGCCGCCCTCAGCGATTCAGTCGGTAACTCCGGTATAAATTTTCTCGCAAACGGCGATTATTATGTGCGTAGCACCAGTTTCAATAGCAGTGCCGGGGCAGTCTCAATCGGTGCAGCGGCCGGAGGGATAGCGGGTGTGGTGTCAGGTGCCAACAGCTTGGTTGGCCAAGCGGCAGGCGACGGCTACGGCAGCCTGGTGACCGTATTGACTGGTAGCCGTCTGCTGGTGCGTGCGTCGAATGCCGACAGTGGTGGTCTGGTCAACAACGGGCGGGTGCACATTTACTCCGGGGGCACCGTCAGCGGCAGCGGGACAGGCGGCCCACTGAATGCACAATCGTTCAGCGACAACCCGTCATCCAGTGTCACGATCACGCCGTCCCAGATTACCGCTATCACCAACAGCGGGACCGCTGTAGTGTTGCAGGCCAATTCCGATATAACGCTGGAAGCGTTGTCGGACATCCTTACCAACAACTTGTCAGGCGACGGTGGGGATTTGACATTGCAAGCCGGCCGCAGCGTATTGATCAAATCGAACATCGTGACCGACAACGGCAATCTGACCATCATCGGCAACGATCGCACGACCGGCACCACCAGTGCCCTCAGCGCTGCAAGAGCCCCAAGTGCCCCCAGCACCGGCACGGTGTCCGCGCCTGACCGCGACGCCGGTGTCGCGGAGATCACGATGGCCAACGGAACTCGGCTTGATACGGGCAACGGCAACGTCACGATCACGTTGCGTGACGGCCTAGGGCGCAGCGGCGCGCAGGCGGCCGCGGGCGACATTACTTTGCGCAGTATCAACGCCGCTAACCTGTCGGTGGTAAATGATCTGGGCGGTATCCGAGTGGGCGACCCGGCAGCAACGTTGCCCAGTGATATCGCGATCACCGGAAACGCCACGTTTACAGCGGCGACCACGATAGGGTTCTTCGGTGGTCCGTCCGGTGCCTTTGCGCAACTTGCGGCCAGGGGCGTGCTTTCGATATCTCCGAGTGCGACTTTGGTCGACGGCGGGTCATTCGCACGCATCGTCCGTTCGGGCTCCAGCGTCCTCGATACGATCACTGCCGGCCTGCTCAGCCTGAACCCGAATCTGCTCGATCAAATTGAGGACACCAAGAGATCTAAAGGGGACATTGAGATCGAAGGCGGCGAGACCTGCAAATAACCCGGATCCGACATGACAATCCCCAAATCGAAATACCTGTTTTTGCTCGCGCTGGTGGCGCCGGTTTTGGCCAGCGCCGCGCCCGCCGGCGAAGTGCAGTTCGCCAAAGGCATTGGTGCGGCACAAGGCAGTGGCAGCGTTCCGCGCGCGCTGGGCCAGGGCGTTGCGATCCAGTCGGGTGACACCGTTACCTTGGGATCCAACAGTTTCGCGGTTCTCAAGTTGACCGATGGAACCCTGATGACCCTGCGGCCCAACACCGCGGTCAAGTTCGACGACTACGCATACAAACAGCCCGACAAACCGGACAGCATGTTTACCAGCCTGCTCAAGGGCGGCGTACGCGTAGTAACCGGCCTGATTGCCAAGAGTTCGCCGAATGCCGCCAGATTGACCACGCCCACCGCTACCGTTGGCATTCGCGGTACCGATTTCGACGCACGGATATGCCGCACCGACTGCGCTGTCGATGCGGGGCGCATCGCCCAAAAGTCCGAGGTTTCCAATGTCGGTGCCAGCGCCCGAGTTGCCGCGCTTGAGGGACCGGTATCTGCAATCAACACGGGCGGAACGCGCCGCCTGGTCGCTGAAGGCGGCCCGGTATATCCCGGCGAGACTGTAGAGACTACCAATAACGGACACGCAGTGTTGGTGTTCCGGGACAACACCAAGGTAACGGTACAGGCTCGGACGCAATTCAAGGTGGAAAACTTTGTGTACAACAGCGACAGCCCGGCTGAAGGCACCGTGGTGTTCAATCTGCTGCGTGGTGGCATGCGGGTGTTGACTGGCCTGGTGGGACGCGCGCGTCCCACGGCTGTGCGCATGACGACCGCCACCGCAACCGTGGGTATTCGTGGCAGCGGGCTCGACATCTTCAGCGACCCCGAGTCTTGCGCCGTAGCAGGCGCTGCCGCTGGTTGTACGCTGATCACCGCATGGGAGGGCGAGGGTGTGCTTAATCCGGGAGAAGCCAATGAATTGCCAATTCCGCTAGGTGTGTTCGCGATTCAGGAAGCCGCCGGCGGCGTGCCCCGCCAGTTGTCGATACCGCCTCCATCCATGCTGAACATTCCTAGCCCTCGGCCCGATACGGTACCTGCAAACGCCGACCGGCTTTTCAGCGCGGAGGAAATCAAGGAAAGCGACCCAGGCTTGTTCGTGTTCTCGCGCGATGGCCACCTGTCCCTTACCAGCGGTGACAAAACCATCGACATCGGGCGCGGGGAAACCGGTTTCCTGAATGTTGACGGAACCAAGCTGGTGCGAGCCATCGTGACCCCCAATTTCCTGGAGTTCGACTTCGTTCCGCGTCCCGACCGCTTCAACCCGACTTCCGCTCGACTGCTGGACCTTGCGGGCGCGTTTCGTGTGAAGGCGGCGGAAGTTTGCCGCTAATCGGACCGATGCAAAATGAAAATCGACAATAAAAAAGCTTTCCCGATCCTGTTGACATTGATCTGCCTGGCTTGCTCGGTGCAAGCGCAGACGCCAACAGCCGCCCCAACGACGGCAGCCGATGAAGAGGCCAGCTTTTCCGTGACGGGTTTCGTGGTGGAAGGCGACAACCCACTGCCCGAGACACTGACCCAATCGTCACTGGCCCCCTACGTCGGTTCACAACACGGCATCGAGCGTCTGCAGGAGGCTGCAACCGCCCTGGAAACAGTGCTGCGCGCGCAAGGGTTTGGTTTTTACCGCGTGGTTTTGCCACCGCAGGATATTGGTGGTGTCATCAAGCTTCAGATGTTCAAGTTCACGCTGGGTAACGTAGTGGTCAAAGGCAATCAGGTGTTTTCCAACGAGAACATATTGCGCAGCCTGCCCGAACTTGCCTCCGGCAGTTCGCCCAATACGTATCGACTCGCACGCGACCTGTCGTTGGCCAATGAGAGCCCCAGCAAACGCGCCAACGTAACTTTCAAGCAGGGTGACGTGGCCGATACGATCGATGCCACGGTGGATGTGGTCGATTCCAAAACTTTGACCGGTTTCGTCACGCTGAACAACACCGGCACTGCCGCAACGGGCTATAACCGCTTGACGGTCGGAATCTCGCACACCAACCTGTTCGACCGGGATCAGCAAGGGACGATCACGTATACAACTTCTCCCAGCGATCCGGGCCGCGTACACCAGTACGGTGGTTACTATCGCGCGCCGATTTATGGTTGGGGCGGTATGTTGTCGGCGTACTACACCGCCTCGAGTGTCGACTCCGGAGTGGTCGCCAATTCAATCAACGTCACCGGCCGCGGTGAGTTTGCCGGGGTGCAGTACACCTACTACTTTGCACCGCAGGGGGACTACCGATCGTTTCTGATGCTGGGTCTGGATGACAAACATTTCGACAACAGCGGGATCACCACGATTGCCGGAACG
>JANYBQ010000158.1 GCA_025360705.1 Betaproteobacteria bacterium
CTATTCGAGGCGCAGGACCCCAAGCACAAGATATACGCCAAGAAGCAGGGTTTAAGCCCTGGGCACGGTCACTTCCCGCTGCAACACGGCGGCTTGCCGCGGTTGGCCTTCACGCCCATTACGGCGCGGCCAAGCGAGGCAGCGGACCTGCACCGGGAGGCCGACCGACTGCTCTCTGCCAAGTTTGCCCCGCCCGGCGTGCTGATCTCCGCCGACCTTGACATCCTGCAATACCGCGGCGACACCGGTCCCTATCTGGCACCCGCCCCAGGCAAGGCCAGCCTGAACCTGCTGAAGATGCTGCGTGAAGGACTGTTGGTCGGCGTGCGCGCGGCCGTGCTGCGAGCTGGCGATGAGCAGGCCCCGGTGAGGGAAGAGGGCCTGCGGGTTAAATCCGACGGTGGTTGGCGAGAGATTGCCATCGAAGTGATTGCTATCAAGGGCGGCGGGGGCAAAGAAGGCGGCTTCCTGGTCCTGTTCGACGACCAGTCAGCAGCAAGACAGGCTGGCCCGGCGGCGCCGGCCGCCGCGCAAGTTGCGGGCGAAGAAGCACTGTTCACGCCCGACCCCGACAATGTCCGCCTCACGCGGGAGCTGGCGGCGACCCGCGAGTTCGTTCAGTCGGTAATCGAGCAGCAAGAGGCCGCCAATGAAGAGTTGCAATCGGCCAATGAAGAAGTCCAGTCGGCCAACGAGGAACTGCAAAGCACCAACGAAGAGCTGGAAACCTCCAAAGAGCAAATTCAGTCGAGTAACGAAGAGTTGGTCACGGTCAACGACGAGCTCGGCAACCGCAACGCCGAACTGGACCGGGTCAACAACGATCTGGTCAACCTGCTCGGCAGCGTCCAGATGCCCATCGTCATGGTGGGGGCTGACTTGCGCGTTCGGCGCTTCACGCCTGCGGCGGAAAAAGTGCTCAACCTGATCGCGGCCGACGTGGGACGGCCGCTGGCCGACATTCAGCTCAATCTGGATCAGCTCCCCGCGCTGGGGCCGCTCATGGCGGAGGTGCTCGACACGGTCAGCGTCCGGGAATGCGAGGTGCGGGACAAGCACGGCCACTGGTACTTGTTGCGGCTGCGCCCCTACCGGACCCTGGATAACAGGATTGACGGCGTGGTCGTGATGCTGGTCGATGTGGACGCGATGAAGCGCATCCATGCCTACACCGAGAGCATTGTGGCGACGGTGCGCGAGCCGCTGGCGGTGCTGGACCCGGACCTGCGCGTGCGAACCGCCAGCCGCTCGTTCTACGAGCACTTTCTTACCGCGCCCGAGGACACCGAGGGCCGGCTGCTGTACGAGTTGGACCACGGCCAGTGGGAAAGCCCCCACCTGCGCCGGCTATTGGAGGAGATTCTGCCGCGTGACAACCAAGTCGACGGATTCAAGTTGGAACACGCGTTCGCGCGCATCGGGACCAGGACGCTGCTACTGAATGCCCGGCGCCTGAATCAAGCCGCCCACCAGGCGCCGCTGATCCTGCTGGGCATTGAGGACATCACGCAGCGTCAGCAGTTCGAGCTGCGGCTATCGGAAAGTGAGGGACGCTTCCGCGACCTGGCTGACAACATCCCCCAACTGAGCTGGATAGCCGATGCCAATAGCTATGGCCAGGTCAACTGGTTCAACCGGAACTGGTTCGAGTACACCGGCACCACGCTGGAAGAGATGAAGGGCTCGGGCTGGAAGGCGGTCCACCATCCAGACCACGTTGACGTCGTAGCAGAGAAATTCGCGCGCCACGTCCAGCAAGGTCTGGACTGGGAAGACACCTTCCCGCTGCGCGGCAAGGACGGCCAGTACCGCTGGTTCCTCTCGCGTATGAAAGTAATCCGCGATGATTCCGGGTCGGTCGTGCGGCTCTTCGGCACCAATACCGATGTGACCGAGCAACGTCAAATGGCCGATGCATTGCGCCAGAACGCCACCGACATGGCGGCGGCCGACATCCGCAAGAACGAGTTCCTGGCGATGCTGGCGCACGAATTGTGCAACCCGCTCGCCCCGATTCGCAATGCCATGCAAATTCTGAGGCTCTCCAACAGCGGCGGACAGGCTGCCGTCCAGTCGGCGGCTGCCATGGTGGAACGGCAGATCAGTCAGTTGGTCCGGTTGGTGGATGACCTGCTGGACGTGAGCCGCATCAACCACGACAAGATTGCGCTGCGCAAGGAGCTGGTCGATCTGGCGTCTCTTGTGAGCGATGCGGTCGAAGTCGCCCGCCCCGTATGCGCGAGCCTGAAAATTGCGTTGACGGTTACGCTGCCATCGCAGCCAATTACGCTGAACG
>JANYBQ010000235.1 GCA_025360705.1 Betaproteobacteria bacterium
CACTAGCTACTATGGCGAGGTCTGACTTCTCCAGCCCGTGCATCATCGGCTTCGGCTCCTCGCCTTCCCGATGCGGGCCGTCGGCCGGTACTTGCACCGACGGTCAGACTGGAGATCTCCCGGTTCCCGCCTGTGCGTTCCCCTGTCAACGCTTCGCGCCGCACCTCGCGATGCGCCACGCATGACTCGGGGACAACATGATTCGCTACTTCTTTGTTGTCAGGGACTTGCACCCTTTACTCCTTGCCGGTCTCCCGGCGCACGCAGATAAACCTTGTTGGACTGAACCACGCCTGGGCGCTGGCAATAGGGGAATTGAAAGCGGCGCCGGTGGTAGCGGATCGATTATGAGGGCGCACGAATCCGATTGGGCGTGTATCGCATGCTCCCGTGGCGAGAAACGCGCCTGACGATGGTGTCGTTTGCACAGGTTCGCCGGGTCAAGCGGCTGCGTCCAGACCCGGCGCGCAGCACCGCTCCCAACGCGGCCAAGTGCGTTGTAGTTCCAAGCGTATCGAACTTGCGTTTCAAGGCGGCCCCTGAGCTTGCGGGGCAGGCAGCCGGGCTTGGCCTTTCAAAACGGCCACGACGTGCAACCGGCCCACCTTGCAACACGGGCAACCGACACGTCGATGCGGGCCACGCGCTGCATGAAGGCCTGGGCCGACTCGATGGCCTGCGGATTGATAGCGGGCATCTGCAAGGCCTGGCGTGCCGCGGCAAGCTTGTCCGCCTTGCAGGCCGACGCCAACACCCCGTAGTGGCGAAGGCGCTTGATGCCGGTGAGCAGAACATGCTACATGAACCGGCGCACGAACTCCGTGCCGTCCAGCCGGATGCGCCGTTTACCGCCATGATCATCGGCGCGTACCGTGAACGCCACCTCGCTTTGGCTGACCTCACGGATACGCTCGTTGCCGATAGCCGTTCGGTGCGTGTAGCGGCTCAGATACTCCAACACCTGCGCCGGTCCGCCCAACGGCGTCTTGGCATACACCACCCAGTTGTGTTTGTAGAGTTCCCGGTGCCGCTGCCGATATGCGTCGTGCTGCCCTTGCGGGTCCTGCTCGATCTGGCCTGTCCAGTGGGCTGTCGCCAGCGCCGCCATGAACTTGTCTCGAAACACCCGGGACAAGGCCTGCACCGGAAACAGGAATCTGGAACAGGAACTGCATGGCGCACGCGGCCTGGTTCATGGAGCTATACGAGAGCTTCTCGTGCAGCAGATAGGCCTGGACTTCCTGCACCTTGTACCGCGCAGGGTCGCGCCGGTAGCGCTTGGCCATGCGCCGGATGGCGCTGTGCCGTAGGCCGCAGGATAAAACGGCGCTGCGGTTTATTCCGGTACCGCGGTTTCGCTTTAAGTCACGGTCGGGCAATAAGTTTTTGCACCTGCGTCCATGGTCGCAGGTAAATAAAATCCGTCAAACCCCGCAGCTACGGCTACACGTTGTCGCGCGGAATCTGTAAATCCCAGGTACGGTCGAACACGCGGGTCTCGCCTTCGAATGCCGCCAGCGTCGCATGCAGCACAAAGGCATCCGCCGTGGAGGTAATGCGCGTCAACACCTCGGTGCGCACCATCCAGCCTTCGCGGCCCATGGTAGTGGTCAGGTCCATCTGCTGCATCGCCGACCGTGGGTCGTCGGACTGGATGGCGAAACGCAGTTCACCGGTGGCGTCGTAGTCCACGTCGGTGTCGGTGGTACGCCATGCGCCGCGGTCCCGCGAGCGGACCAGGTCGGTGCCGCCTTCCCCCAGGTGTTCCTCGATGCGGTCCTGCGAACGGTCGGTGGCACGCGGACGCGTCTCCACCAGGGCCGTGGCGACCGCGCCTTCGGGTTCGCCGAAGGGTGCCAGGGTGGCGTCCAGCGCGGGCCGGGGCAGGCGCACCGGCAGGCGTAATACGCTGGTGCCGGTGACCAGCGTCACCGTGGCCGCAACGGGGGACGGCCAGGCGATGGGCCAGTACGCGGTGGACAAGGCGACGCGGATGCGGTGACCGGCCGGGAAGGCAGATGCCATGCCGCAGAGTTTGATGGTGACGCGGTAGTTCCTGCCGGGGACCAGCGGTTCGGGATGTTCCTCACTGTCACGGTGCGACAGGTTCAGCAAGCCGTAGCTGATGCGCAGCGAACTGCCGTCCGGCGCCACATCACACAGGCGCGCCGCCAGCAGGGCTTGCGGCTGGTCGCAATGGAGGTCGAGTTCGAGTTCGGCTTCGCCCAGCAGCTCCAGTGCATGTTTCAGCGGCAGGGTGTCGAAACACAGACTCTGCGCGTCGTCGATACGCTGGTCGTCCGACAGGTCGGGGCCCAGGCCATAGGAACACTGGTAACCGGCGCGCAGCCCGGTGGTCTGCGGGCTGCGGATCGTCAATTCGCGCGATGGCGTTGCAAGTTCGCGCAGGCCTTCGGTATTGAGCATCAAGGTGGTGGCTGGCACCCCCGGCGCCGGCCAGTTCGTCTCGGCCACCCAGCGCCCGGGCCAATGCGCGACCAGTTTGGCCGGCTGGACCCATTCGCCCATCCACAGGCGCAGCATCGGCTCGTCCATGATGCCGGTGTCGATGCCTTTGAGCCAGTGGTCCCACCAGCGCAACGCTTCCTGCATGAAGCCGATCACGGGACCGGGGCGCGCCATATGCGGCCAGCCGTGGGCCCAGGGGCCGATGAGTGCTTTTTTGGGCGAGCGCAAGTGTTCGATCAGCGGAAAAACATTGCGCGAGTAACTGTCCTGCCAACCGCTGACGGCATATACGGCGGCGCTGATGCGCGCATAGTCTTCACACACCGAACCGGGTTTCCAGTAGTCGTCGCGGCGTTGATGCCGCAGCCATATCTCGACCGGCAAGGTCGCGTTTTCGAGCCGTGCCAGCCACATGTCGCGCCAGCGTTCACCCACCACGGCCGGATCGGGGGGGCGCGAACTGCCGGCGAACAAGGTGCCGCCCCAGCTGGTGTTGCCCTCGATCATGCAGCCGCCCATGTAGTGGCAGTCGCCGTTGTAACGGTCGTGGGTAAAACCCATCGGCATGATGGCTTTGAGCGCAGGGGGGCGCAATGCCGCAACCTGCAAGCTGTTGAACCCGCCCCAGCTGATGCCCCACATACCCACGTTGCCGTTGCACCAGTTCTGGCGCGCCAGCCAGGCGATTACTTCGACACCGTCGCGTTGCTCGGGCAGGTCGTATTCGTCCAGCATCAAGCCTTCGGAATCGCCCGTGCCACGGATGTCAACACGTACCGCCGCGTAGCCGTGGCCGGCCAGATAGGGCTGCGTAATAGAGTCGCGGTAGGTCGTGCCGTCGCGCCGGCGGTAGGGCAGGTATTCCAGCACCGCTGGCACAGGATCGATTTCCGCATCTACCGGCAACCATATCCGCGCCGCCAGTTGGGTTCCATCCGACATCGGTATCCACTCGGTCATGATTTCGCGAATGGCGCGCGGGAAACTGGTGATGGTCTTCATCTTTGAGGGTCGAGCGAAAACGGAAAATGGCAACGCACCTGGCGGCCCGGGGAGAGTTGCGCCAGCGCCGGTACGTCGCTGCTGCAACGCGGCTGGGCTACCGGACAACGGGTATGAAAGCGGCAACCCGACGGCGGATTGACCACGCTCGGTATTTCGCCCTTGAGCACAATGCGCCGCGACCGGCGCTCCGGGTCGATAGCCGGATTGGTCGATAGCAAAGCAGCCGAATAAGGATGCGCGGGTTTGTCGAACAACGCGCGGGTGGGTGCTTCTTCGACGATCTGCCCCAGGTACATCACTGCCGTGCGTCCGGTCACGCGGCGGATCACATTCAGGTTGTGGCTTACCAGCAGATACGTCAGGCCGAATTCCTGTTGCAGATCGAGCAGCAAGTTGAGCAATTCGCCCTGCACCGAAACGTCCAGCCCGGCCGTGGGTTCATCGGCCACGATGATCTGCGGCTGCATCACCAGCGCACGCGCCACACCGACCCGGCGCGCCTGGCCGCCCGATATCTGATGCGGGAATTTGGCCAGTACATCGGCCGGCAAACCCAGCCGCTTCAGGATTGCCTGTAGCCGGTCGGTGGCTTCCTTGCGCGGCAGGTCGTGGATGGCAATCGGTTCGTGCAGCGTCTTGCCAAGCGTCATGCGCGGTGACAGTGAGGCCACGGCATCCTGCAACAACATTTGTACGCGGCGGCGAAATGCCAGCGGCTCATGGGCCAGCAAGTCGGACAGCGCCCGGCCACCCAGCTTCACGGTGCCGGAAGTCGCGGCGGTAAGGCCCACCAGCACACGGCACAGGGTGGTTTTACCGGAACCCGACTCCCCCACAAGGCCGACGATCTCGCCCTGGTTTATCGACAGCGTCACGTCATCGAGCGCCCGTACCGAACCGCCGAACACAACACTTACGCCTTGCATATCGACCAGCGGCACGGAAGCCACCGCGGTCGCATTCATGCAATTTCCTCGAAGCGGATACACGCCACGCGGCGCGCGCCGCCCGCGTCACGCAACGCGGGTACGGTGGAACGGCAGGCATCGACTGCATATGCGCAACGCGGCGCGAATACGCAAGCCACATGCGGCGCGACCGGATCCTGCACCTCACCCGGGATGGACACCAGACGGCCGCCATGGTCGTCGGCCTCGATCTCGCACGCCAGCAGTGCTTGCGTATAGGGGTGGCGCGGATGGGCCAGCACTTCCGTCACGGGGCCGGTCTCAACCACGGTGCCCCCATACATCACGCACAGGTCGTCGCATAGCTGTGCCACCAGCCCCAGGTGGTGCGAAATAAAAACGATCGAGCCGGAAAATTTCTGCCGCAGACTCTCGAACAAATCCACGATTTGCGCCTCCACCGTGGCGTCCAGCGCGGTAGTAGGTTCGTCGGCCAGCAGCAGGTCGGGTTCGACCAGCAGCGCCATCGCAATCATCACGCGCTGACGCATGCCACCCGACAGCTGGTGCGGATAGGCTTTGAGCCGCAGTTCCGCGTCGGCGATACCCACGCTGTCCAGCGCCGCGCGCGCGCGCAGTAGCGCGTCCTCACGCGCGATGCCGGGTTGGCGCCGGCGCAGTACATCTACCAGATGCGTGGCCACGGTGAACAAGGGGTTCAACGCGGTCATCGGATCCTGAAAGATCATTGCGATACGCTTGCCGCGCCAGCCGGCCATGGCAGCATCGCTGAGCTTGAGCAGGTCGGTGCCGTCGAACTCGATCTGGCCACCCAGATGGGTGATATTGCCCGGCAACAAACGCAGCAGGCAACTCGCCAGACTCGACTTGCCCGAGCCCGATTCGCCCACCACGCCGAGGATGCGTCCGCGCCCGATATCGAGGTCCACGCCGCGCAGGATATGCGCGGTCCCGCGCTGGGTGGAAGCCTCGAGCTTGAGATTTCGGATTCTGACAAGTGGACCATCGAGATTGGCCAGCACATCGCTCATATCAGTGGTCCCGTCCAATCCGCGGATCGACCGCATCCCGCAGGGCTTCGCCAAACAACGTGAACCCCAAGGTCGCGAGCCCCAGCGCCACGCTGGACACCACTACCGGAACCCAGCTCTGCGACAGATATTGGTACCCGTCCTGGATCAAGGTGCCCCAGCTTGCCAGCGGTGGGCGCACACCCAGGCCCAGGAACGACAGTCCGGCCTCGATGCTGATAACGACCGGTATGTCCATCGACGCCAGGATCACCAGCGGCCCGAGGATATTGGGCAACACATGGTGGAGCACCATGCGTCCCCACGACGCGCCCAGGATGCGCTCGGCCTCCAGGAACGGCGCGCTCTTGAGCGTGAGCACCTGGGAGCGGGCTACCCGGCCGAAATGCGGGATCAGCGTGATAGCGACGATCAACACCACGATCAGCAGCGACGGACCGAACACGGCGACGATGGCAAGTGCCAGCACCAAGCTTGGAAAAGACGAGATGACGTCGAACACAATCAGCACGAAGCGTTCGCTGCGCGATGGCAAATAAGCCGCCAGGATGCCGAGCGCGGTGCCGATTCCAAGCGCAATGGCAATCGACGAAATCGCCACCAGCATGGCGACCGAGGCACCGTGCACCATACGCGAATACAGGTCACGCCCCAGATGGTCGGTACCTAACCAGTGCCCACCCGATGGCGCCTTGAAACGGTTCATGACGTCCAGCGCATCCGGGTTGTGGGTCGCAACCCAGGGCGCGAAGACGGCGCACAACAGTACCAGCGCCACGATCGCCAAACCGGTCGCGCCGGTCAGCGTGGAGCAAACCTTGCGCAGGGTCGCGCTAACGCCGCGAAAAACATTCACCCGCCAGCCCCTCGGCCCGAGCTGTTATGGCTGATCCGCGGATCGATGATCGAATAAGACAAATCGACCACCAGGTTGACCAATACGAAAATCACCACGATAACCAGCACGGCGCCCTGCACTACGGGGTAGTTGCGGTCCGAGATCGCGCCGTAGATCAGACGCCCGAGCCCCGGTCGCGCAAAGACTATTTCAATCAGCACGGCGCCACCCAGCAGACGGCCTATGCCCAAACCCAGGATAGTGATGGTCGGGATACAGGCGTTCTTTAGCGCGTATTTGTAGGTGATGAGCCGTTCGGACAGGCCGTAGGCGCGTGACGTGCGAATATAGTTTTCGCCCATCACCTCCAGCATGGAAGTACGAACCAGCCGCGCGATGAAACCGATCCAGCTCAATGCCAGCGCCACCGTGGGCAGGATCATGCGTTTGAATTCATCACCCAGGTCGCCCGCGCGGCTGCTGCCCAGCACCGGTAGCCAGTCAAGCCATATGGCAAAAATCAGCAGCAGGAAAATGGCCACCACGAAACCCGGGATGGCAAAAAAAGAGACCGATACAAACGCCAGAATGTTGTCGAGCAAAGTACCGCGATGCGTGGCCGCGAAAATTCCCATCGGGATCCCGAGCACAACCGCCAGGCCGATGGCCGAAAAGGTCAGCGCGATGGTGTACGGGATGCTTGCCGCAACCATGCTGGCGACACTGCGGCCCGTGACCACGTCGGTGCCCAGGTTGCCCTGCAGCAGGTTGCTGAAAAAGCGCCACAGCCGGATCGGCAGCGGCTGGTCCAACCCCATTTCACGAATGAATTGGCGCGACAGTTCCGGCGTGGCCTGGGAGCCCAGCAAGGCCGTAGCCGGGTCGCCCGGTACGATCGACGAGAGCGTGAACAGCAGCAACATGGCGCCGAACACGATCAGCGCCGTCGTGACCAGGCGGCTGCCCAGGTAACGCAGCGTCTCAGGTCGCACTGAAGTCGGAGAACTGCCAGTCGATCCAGCCTGGGATCGATGCCGGTTTTAGCCAGCTGCGGGTAACGACGGCGCTCTCTTCGTTGGTAAGCCACACAAACGCACTGCTCTTGTCCATCAGCTTTTGCGCGTCGATGATCATCACGCGCCGCTTGACCGGATCGAGTTCGCTCGACGCATTGTTGTACAGCGTCTCGAACTCGGGGCTGTTGAAGCGCGACCAGTTCCACTCACCGATCTGCTTGGGCATGAACCACTGCAGCACGAAGTTGGGGTCGTGTTTGCCGCTGAACTTCGAAATGTAGAGATCGAGGTTTTTCCCCACATCGCCCTTGCCGGATTCGAAGTAAGTGCCACCTGGCTGCGCATCGACCTGCACCGTAACGCCGACCTCCGCGAGCAGGGCCTGCGCGACCAGCGCCATGTTCTGGAACGTCTGCTGGTTTTGCACCGTCAGCTTGAGCTTTATGTCCTTGGCGCCCGCGGCGGCCAGCAAACTCTTGGCCTCGGCCACATTGCGTTTGTAGACCGGCGCTTCTTTCCATGCGCCCATGATCTGCGGCGGTACCACGGTATTCAGGCGCGGCGCCTTGCCGTTGTAACCCGCCAGCAGCATCTGGTCCACGTCCAGCGCAAGCCGGATTGCCTGGCGCACACGCAGGTCGGACAGCGGCGCCTTTTCCATGTTCATACCCAGCCAGACGTATGCCATGCTGGGCTGGTCGGTCACTGTCAGACCGGCGACGCCGCGCAAGGGGTCGGCCGCCGATGGCGACAACAGCGCGAAGTCGACCTCGCCGGCGCGCAACGCCAGCTCGGTAGTTTTCTCGTCGGTGATCGTACGCACCGATATCTCGTCGAAACGGGGCTTCTTGCCACCGCCATAAACGGGGTTGCGGCGCAGGACGATGCCCTTCTGGCGATCATATTCGGCGACCAGGTACGGTCCAGAACCCACCGGCTTGGTGGCGAAGCCGTCGCCACGCTGCTCAACCGCTTTGCGCGAAACGATACAGCCCGAGCCATCGGCTATAACCACGTCAAAAATATTGGCGCGCGGTTTCTCCAGCGTGATGAGCCCTTCGTATTTGTTCTTGGCCTCCACGCCCACCAGACCGATCCAGTCGGCCTTGTAGGTGGCCACCTTGCCGCCGTCCTTGGGCGGCAGACCGATACGCTCAAACGAAAACTTCACGTCGTCGGCCGTCATTTCGCCAAAACCCTCGGAGAACATCTGGCCGGGTTTCAGCCTGAAAGAAATTGTCGTTGGCGAGACCTGCTTGACCTCGGCGGCGGCTTCCAGCTCGTGTTCAACCGCGTTGGCCTTGGGCACCATCAGGTGCTGAAACACGGAGCGCATGACATTGCCCTCCGGTGGGCCGCGGCGGAAGGCCGGATCGAGGGAGGCAAATTCGCGGTCGATCCGCACAACGATGTTGTTGCGCGGGCCGCCCGTGGCCTGCGCATGCGCGGCGAACGGCAGGCTGAAAGCCGAGGTCCCGGCAATGCCGGCGCCAGCGGCCAGAAAATCGCGTCTTGATACTCTCTTACCCATTGCAGTACTCCTGGTTAAATCAATTTCAATCGGTCTCGGAAAACGGCGAGTTTCCCCGAACTCTCCACGGCAGTGTAACGACCCTGCACGTGATCCAGCACCCAAATCCCAACCAGGTTGTCAGGAAAAACGCAAGCGTTGCCCAATGCCCAGCCGCAGCGCTTTCTCCAGCATGGCGTGACCCAGCGCAATGTCGCTTAAAGACAAACCCCGGTGCCAAAACAGAATATTCTCCTCTTGCGTTTCACGGCCAGTTTTAAGACCCGCAACAATTTGCCCCATTTCGGCATGCAAGGTCCGCGCCGAAAGTTTGCCGGCTTCTACATGCGCCCGCAGCGAGCCGAACTGCCCGCCCTTGCACTGGCCCCAATCGTCCACCACCAGTTTGGACATGATGTCGGTCAGGCTCAGCTCCACCGCGCTCATGGTGCCGTAGGGCACGACGAAGGCGCCCGGCTTGATCCACTCGGTCTTGAGCAGCGCAGTGGGCTCGCGCAGGCGAGAGGCTTCGACCACGATGTCGGCGCCCACAACGGTGTCATGCCAGTTGTCTAAAGCCACGACGGGTTTGCCCAGGTCTTCGCTCAGGCGTTTCGCAAAATCGTTGCGGCTCTCGGGCCGGGCGGAATGCACGCGAATCTCGTCGAAGTCGAACAACTTGTCGAGCAAACGCACATTCCAGTAAGCCGTGCCGCGTGCGCCAATATGCGCCAGCACCTTCGAATTCTTGCGCGCCAGGTACTTGGCGCCAATCGCCGTGACGGCGCCGGTGCGCATTTCGGTGATCGCGGTGGCATCGATGATGGCCTGCGGGATGCCGGTGCGCGGGTCGAACAACGTCAACATGCCGACCTCGGACGGCAGGCCCAGCTTGTAGTTGTCCACGAAGTCGCCCACCACTTTCACGCCCGCCATGTTGATGGGCGCGCCGATGGCGCCGCGCAACACGTTGAAATGCCCGTCCACGCCCGCTTTGGGCATCAGATGCATACGCGGCTCGATCACGCATTCGCCGCGCCCCTGCGCCGCCAGGCTGGTTTCGATGGCCTGAAGAATTTCGTCGTCGGTGATGGCCAGGGCTTCAAGGTCCGGGCCATTGAGGTAGTTGATATAGATCGGTTTCACGCTGAATGGGTTCCATGTTGGTTGTCTATGCAAGATTGGCGCCACATCGACAAACGACCGGATATTTTCCGGCTTTAGCCGGCGGCACCTTGTAGGAGGGCATCTGGCCGCCGGTAACCGGCACTGTCGAATCGGCCACGTCCAAGCCGTCGGTCGGCGTATGAATGGCCGACTGCGCATTCAGCGGGCCTGCGGCAAGCGCAAAACCAAGCGAAGCGCTGGCGGCAATGAATCCCCGGCGGCTGGGTGCCAGCGCCGGCAACAGGCGCTGCATGTGGGGATCGTCAAAAGTCTCCCGTTCATTCAGCATTGCGGGGCTCTCCTCGGCTTAGGGGTACCGGGCTTTCACCCACGGGGGTGCGGCAGGGGCGATGGAGTATTTCAAAACGAACCCGGGATGTAATACTCCGATCGGGATGGTTGAATTTCATATTCGTTGTGTCCACCAAGGCGTCGCAGAAAGCCTGCCCGGCGATGCTTGAACCATTGTGTTGGTGGGACTTTACAGAGGCTTTTCGAGTTTCTCAAGCTCGGTCTTGATGGCCAATCTCAGCTGAAAAAGCCCGCGCATGGAGGGCCGGTTGTTGGGCGTAGACAGTATCAGCGTGCGGGTGACTTCCGGATTTGAGAGTACAGAGGCCTGCAATTCACCACGTGCTATTTCCTCGCGAATTCCCGTTGCAGGCAGCACTGTGTATCCGAGATTGGCCTTGACGAGGTTGAGAATTGAATCGAATGAGTCGACTTCAATTCTTACGGAAGGCGCGAATTTCTGTTCCGCGCACGCTGCGTCGACGAGCCGCCTAAGACCGTGCGGCGCACTGGGAAGAATCAGTGGTATGCGGGCCAGGAGGGACGTTGGCGTGGTCGGGTCAAGTTTCTTTTCGGTGGTGGATGCAACCAGGCACATGCGCTCCGTCATCAGCCGCTCGGCATTCAGGCGATGGGTGGCGGAACTCTCGTACAGAATCGCCACATCCAACCGGCCGCCGTCGAGCCACTCCAGCAAATGCCCGGAAAACCCCTCGATGAAGTGAAGCTGGATCTTCGGAAAGCTCGC
>JANYBQ010000254.1 GCA_025360705.1 Betaproteobacteria bacterium
AAAAGTCGGCCCTTCCACGATCACCTTGTCGCCGGGCGATATCATGGTTTTGCCGATCAGGTCCAACGCCTGCTGGCTGCCGGTCGTCACGATCAGTCCATCGGGGGCCACCGTTGCGCCCTTGGCTTTCATGAAGACGGATAGCGCCTCGCGCAGCGGCTGGTAGCCCTCGGTAGCGCCATATTGCAGCACCGACCCGGGGTTGGCCGCCAGTACCGCCGCTGTGGACTGGCGTATGCCTTCTACGTCGAACAACGCCGGGTCCGGAAATCCGCCGGCAAAACTGATAATGCCGGGTCTGCCCAACAGCTTGAATAACTCGCGAATGGCGGAGGTCTCTACGTTCTGGAGTCGGGTGGCGAATTTCATGATGCTCGGAACTTGCAAAGCGTCTATTCTCGCAATACTGGCCGACTCGGCGAAATAGGCAAAATACGGAAGTCGGCGGCCGTCACCGCCCGGCTGATTTACAGGAGAACCCGATGGCCGATATAGCCGAATTGTTCAAGTCCGTGGCGTTGCCCGTGATGCCCGAAGTGGGCCTGGCGTTGATCGCCACCCTGGACGACGAAGACGCCTCGGTGTCCAAAATCCAGGGGCTGATTGCACACGACCCGGTGCTTACGGCCAAGCTGCTGGCGCTTGCCAACAGCGCCGCGTTCGGGTTGCCGCGCAAAGTGGCGTCGCTTGACACCGCGATGAGTCTGGTGGGCCTGTCCAAACTGCGCGCGCTGGCTTTGTCGGCCTGTTTGCACAATGCTTTTTCCGTACCCGATGGCATCGACGCCGCCATGTTCTGGCGCTACAGCATGGACTGCGCGGGTTACGCGCAGTGGCTGTGCGGCGGTCTGGACGAAAGCCTGCAGGTGGACCGTCAGAAGGCATGGCTCGGCGGACTCATGTTGCGCCTGGGCGAACTAATCATTGGACGGGCAGTCCCGGCAGCGATGCAGGACATCGAAGCCCGGCCCAGCCAGCCCGGCGAGCGCTGGGAGCGCGAGAAAAAGTTGGCCGGCTTCGACGAAGGCGAAGTCACGGCCGAATTGGCGCGGCGCTGGAACTTCCCGCGCGATGTGGTTCATGCACTGTTGTTGGCGTCCGATCCGCTGATCGAAAAACCTATGACACCGTTAGCCGGCGTGCTGCATCTCGCGGGCCGGCTGGCGGATGTCGCGGATGCCGACGCCACGGCAATCGACAACTTGCCGGTGCCGGTGATGGCGGCGCTCGCGCTCAAATATGGCTGGATGAAAGCCGATTTTCCTGAGGCCGGGTCGTTCGTCGATATCGGAGCCCTGACCGCAAAATAACAGCACCCACGCGGCTTGCGGCAGTGATGCAACTCGCGCACAAGGCCATGTATCGGCGCGTTGCGCCGCCGCTGTCAGCAAGCTGGAAGCCTAGGAGCCTGTCAGACTTGGGAAGCGTCGGCTGCAAATTGGCCGCAGCGGTCCATTTTTCACCGTCTTTTTGTCCCATAGCTGGGCTATGGGTCTGCAAATCCGGCAAAAACTGTCCTCGCTGGGGCCAATTTTCGCTGATCGACGTCCCAAGCCCGACAGGCTCCTAGAATTCCGGCCAGCAAGAACAATGACGGAGCTGACATGACCACAGGCGCGCTGGCCGAATTGATGGCCTATACCCAAGCCCATGCCGGCCCCGCCGGCAATCGAATGGCCGATTTCGTCTCGGCTTATTTCGAGAGCGCCGACCCGGACGAAATAGCGTCGCGTGGACCGGCAACGCTTTACGCGATCGCGAATGCCCATTGGCGCCTGCTGGACGCGCCGCGCACAGCGCAAACCGCGCGTGTGCGGGTATTCAATCCCACCCTGGCAGAAGACGGTTTCGTGAGCGACCACACGCTAGTCCAGATCGTGCACGACGACATGCCTTTCCTGGTGGACTCGGTCACCATGGCGGTCAACCGGGGCGGCCGCACCGCGCACTGGATCGTGCATCCACTGCTTTCGGTGGCGCGCAACACCGAAGGCCGAATCTCCAACGTAGGCAGCGTCTCCACGGCAATCGCCAGCCAGCACAAGGACGCGGTCGAGTCGCTGATCATGGTGGAGTGCGACCGCATCGTAAGCGCGCTCGAGCGCGACAAACTGGCTTCTGAACTGGAGCGGGTGCTGGGCGACGTGCGCAGCGCGGTGCAGGACTGGAGCGCCATCTTGACCCGCGTGGACGCAGTCTGCCGGGAGTCCGCCAAGGCACCCTTGTCGGATGCCAACAAACAGGAAGGTATCGCTTTTCTGCGCTGGCTCGAGGACCGCCATTTCACGTTTTTGGGCACGCGCGACTACGACCTGCAACGCGCAGGCAGCGCGGTCACGCTGGTGGCCCGCGCCGATTCGGGCCTAGGCATTCTGCGCGGCCCGGTGCAGACCGCTGCACTGGTGTTGCCACCCGAGGCCGTGGCGCTGATCGACACCGATGAACTGGTGCTGGTGACCAAGGCGATGACGCGCGCCACTGTGCACCGGCCGGCCTGGCTCGACTACATCGGCGTCAAACGCTACAGCGACGCCGGCCAGGTAGTTGGCGAGAGGCGTTTCCTGGGGCTCTATACCTCGACCGCTTATTCCGCGGCGGTGGCCGACATCCCGCTGGTGCGCCAGCGCGCCATGCAGGTGATGGTCAGTGCCGGTGTGGTGCCCGACAGCCACGCCGCGAAGTCGCTGCAAACCATTCTGGACACCTATCCGCGAGACGAATTGTTCCAGATAGCCACCGCCGACCTGACCGACCACGCCATTGGCATCTTGCGGCTGCAGGAGCGCCAACGCACCCGTCTGTTCTTGCGCCGCGACCCGTTTGGCCGCTTCACCTCGGCGCAGGTGTTCGTACCGCGCGACCGCTACAACACCGAGCTGCGGGTCAAGATCGGCGCCGAACTGATGGCCGCGCTGGACGGCCAGTCGCTTGAATTTACGCCGATGCTGACCGACAGTCCGCTGGCCCGTATTCACTACCTGGTGCGGGCCAACGGCAACGCGCCAGCGCTAGTCAACCCGGACTTGCTGGAGGCGCGCATTGCCAAACTGGCCCAGCGCTGGGAAGACGATTGCAGCGCTGAACTGCTGCGCGCGCATGGCGAAGGCCCGGGTCTGGTGTTGGCGCACCGCTTCGCAACTGCTTTTCCTACCGCGTACCGCGAAGACTTTTCAGCCGCCGCGGCGGCCGAAGACGCCGACATGCTGGCTGGTTTGTCGGCCACGTCGCCACTGGCGGTCAAGTTGTACCGCCCGCTGTACGCCGAAGCCGGCGGGTTGCGTTTCAAGATCTACAACACCTCCAAGGTGGCGTTGTCGGACTCGCTGCCGGTGCTCGAACACATGGGCGCACGGGTGCTGGACGAACACCCTTACCGAATCGGCAACGGCGACCTGTGGATTCATGACATGGGTCTACAGGTGCCCGCCGACACCGAACTGTCGCGTATCAAGGCGCGTTTCGAGGGGCTCTTCGGATTGGCCTGGCGCGGCGAAGTGGAAAGCGACGACCTCCACAAACTGGTGCTCGGCACCGACCTGGACGCGCGCGCCATCAGTGTGTTGCGCGCATATACGCGTTACTTCAAGCAGCTGGGCTTTGCGTTCAGCCAACCTTACATCGAGGCCGCGCTGATCCGCCATGCGGGTATCGCGCAGGACATCGTGGCCTTGTTCAATGCGCGTTTCGACCCGGCCTTGTCCGAGCAGCGCGACACGATGCAGGAGCAATTGACGCAGCGTATCGAGACCAGCCTGGCAGGCGTGGCCAGCCTGGACGATGACCGCATCCTGCGCCAGTTTTTCGCCACCGTTGTGGCTACGGCGCGAACCAACCTGTGGCAAAAAAGTGCCAGTGGCGGCAACAAACCGTACCTGTCTTTGAAGCTCAAGCCGCGCAAGGTGCCCGGCGTGCCCGAACCCAAGCCGCTGTTCGAGATCTGGGTCTATTCACCAAGGTTCGAAGGCGTGCATCTGCGCGGCGGAAAGGTGGCGCGCGGCGGCTTGCGCTGGTCGGACCGGCGTGAAGATTTCCGCACCGAAATTCTGGGCCTGGTCAAAGCGCAACAGGTCAAGAACACGGTGATCGTGCCGGTCGGCTCAAAAGGCGGTTTCGTGCTCAAGAGCGCGCCTTCGGTCAACGACCGCGACGCTTTCATGGCCGAGGGTATCGCGTGCTACAAGCTATTCCTGTGCGGCCTGCTGGACATCACCGACAACGTGGTCAAGGGCGCCGTGGTGCCGCCGCCCGATGTGGTGCGCCATGATGAGGACGACCCTTACCTGGTAGTGGCGGCCGACAAAGGAACGGCCACTTTCTCGGACATCGCCAACAGCGTATCGGCCGACTACGGCTTCTGGCTCGGCGACGCGTTTGCATCGGGTGGCTCCGTCGGTTACGACCACAAGAAAATGGCGATCACGGCGCGCGGTGCCTGGGAATCGGTCAAGCGGCATTTCCGCGCTCTGGGCATCAACACGCAAACCACCGACTTCACCGTGGCGGGTATTGGCGACATGTCGGGCGACGTGTTCGGCAACGGCATGTTGTTGTCGCCGCACATCCGGCTGATGCTGGCATTCGACCACCGGCATATTTTTATCGACCCGACGCCGGACGCAGCGGCCTCCCTGGCCGAGCGGCAACGGCTGTTCGTGTTGCCGCGTTCCAGCTGGGACGACTACAACAAGGGCCTGATCTCCCGCGGCGGCGGAGTGTTTTCACGCTTTGCCAAGGCCATCAGCCTGAGTCCGCAAGCACGGGCCGCGCTGGGCATCGATACGCAGGAATTGACGCCGGCCGAACTGCTGCGCGCAATCCTGCTGGCGCCGGTGGACTTGTTGTACAACGGCGGCATCGGAACCTACGTCAAGGCCGCCTTCGAGAGCCATGCGCAGGTCGGCGACAAGGCCAGCGACGCGTTTCGGGTCAACGGCGCGGAGTTGCGCTGCAAGGTGCTGGCTGAGGGCGGCAACCTCGGTTGCACCCAAAACGGGCGGATTGAATACGCGCGAAAAGGCGGCCTTATCTACACCGACGCGATCGACAACTCGGCCGGTGTGGACTGCTCGGATCATGAAGTCAACATCAAGATTTTGCTGGGGCAGGTGGTCGAGTCCGGTGACCTCACGCTCAAGCAGCGCAACGATCTGCTGGCCTCGATGACGGACGAAGTTGGCCTGCTGGTGCTGGCCGACAACTACTACCAGACCCAGGCGCTGGAAATCGCGGGCCACCGCCCCCTGTACCTGCTGGAAGGACAACAACGCCTGCTGCAATCGCTGGAGCGTGCCGGGCGGCTGAATCGTGCCATCGAGTTTTTGCCCACCGACGAGGAAATCGCGCGGCGCCGGGCCAAAAAAACAGGCCTTACGGCGCCCGAGGGAGCCGTGGTGCTGGCCTACGCCAAGATGTCCCTATTCGATGAGCTGCTGACCAGCAACCTGCCCGACGATCCGTATTTCAATCGCGCGTTAAAAGCCTATTTTCCCAGGCTGCTGAGCGAAAAATTCGGTCCGGCCGTGGACAGCCATCCACTCAAGCGGGAGATCATCGCCAACTACATCACCAATACGGTGCTCAACCGCACCGGCGCTACCTTCGTCAACTTCATCGCCTCGGAAGCAGGCGCCACCGCGGCTGACGTGGTGCGCGCGTTTACGCTGGCGCGCGAGGTGTTCGACCTGGAGCGCCAGTGGGACCAGATCGATGCGCTGGACTACCGCGTGGACGCGCCGCTGCAACTCGGCCTGCTGAGCAAACTGACGGCCATGGCGCAGCGCGCCTCGCGCTGGATGCTGGGCGCGCGCGCCGGCACCACCGGCAGCACCGACCTGCCCAGCCTGATCGGCCGTTACCAGCCAGCCGCCCGCGCCATGCGTGCCCGATTGACCGACTGGTTGCCCCCCGAAGCCCAGGCGGCCTGGAAACATGCTTCCGACGCCTTGTCCCAAGCCGGTGTGGAACCGGCGCTGGCGTTGGACCTGACGGCGCTGGAGTTCCTGTTTCCGGCGCTCGATCTGGTCGATCTGGCCGGGCAAGCCAATACCTCGCTGGAGCAGGCCGCGCGTGCCTATTTCGGCGTCGACGCGGCGCTGGGTCTGAGCTTGTGGCGTAGCGAAATCAACCGGCTGCCGACCGATACCTTGTGGCAGACGCAGGCGCGCGGCAGCGCGCGCGACGATGTCTATTCCATTGCGAGCCAAATCACGCTTGGCATTTTGTCGCGCAAGGAGGAGCTTGCGGCGTGGCGCGACAAGCACACCAAAGCGACCGAACGCCTGCGCCTTTTGCGCACCGGCATCAGCACCCAGGCGGCGGACCTGGCGCCCGTGTCGGTGGCGTTGCGTGAACTGCGCCACCTGGCTTGAAGGCTTCGAGGCAGCACGACATGGTTGAAGCTGCCAGCGCGCCCATGAAACGCGCGGACATCGCGCTATTTTTCGCCACTCTGAAGGCGGCCAACCCGATGCCGGTGACGGAGCTGGAATACACCAGCGTGTTCGAGCTGCTGGTCGCGGTTCTGCTGAGCGCGCAAGCCACCGACGTGAGCGTGAACAAGGCGACACGCAGGTTGTTTCCGGTGGCCAACACCGCGCAAAAAATACGCGACCTCGGACCTGAGGTCCTGGAAGGTTTTATCCAGACCATCGGCCTGTACCGCAGCAAGGCCAGGCACCTGTGGCAGACCTGCGGCATGCTGGTAGAACAACATGCGGGCAAGGTTCCACGCTTGCGCCAGCAGCTTGAAGCCCTGCCCGGCGTGGGCCGCAAAACCGCCAACGTGGTGCTCAACTCGGCTTTTGGCGAACCCACGGTGGCGGTCGATACACACATATTCCGGGTCGGAAACCGGACCGGCTTGGCACTCGGCAAAACGCCGCTGGAGGTGGAGCACAAGCTGCTGGATCGCGTCCCGCCCGAGTACCTGACCGACGCGCACCATTGGCTGATCCTGCACGGGCGCTACGTCTGCCAGGCCCGCGTTCCCCGATGCTGGAAGTGTGGCGTGCACCCCTATTGCAACTACCTTTACAAAACCGCGCAACCCTCATAATCCGATCCATGGGTTCCAACTCTCCCGTCCCGTTCATAGATCCAAGAACCATCGTATTGCTGACGGGAATCATGGGCGGGTTGATGGCTATCGTGCTGTACTTTTTGCGGCGCAGTTATCCGCCTGCTGTCAAAGGGCTGGGTGAGTGGACCTTCGCGACCGCCAACCTGTTTTTTGCGGGCCTCGCGGCCGCGGCGCACGGAAAGGTGCCTGACGTAATTTCGATTGCCGGGGCCAACTTTTTGATCTGGCTGGGAGTTCTGTACCAATATATCGGCAGCCAGAAATTCTTCGATTTGCAGCCCCGGATCGCTCCCAAGCTGTTGTCCATCGTCGGCCTTTCACTGGTGGCACTCTGGTACACCGTGGTGGATCCCAGCTACCGTCTGCGCCTGATGATTTCAGTGCTGATCATGAGCTACCTGTTCAGCCTGCACGCGCACCTGATCTATACCCGCGGCAGTGGCTCGTTCGCCCACCGGTTCGCGCTCGGCATTCTGTTGATCGCCCTCGCAAGCCAGATTTTGCGTTTTGCGACCGCCTGGATTTACCCGACGGGTAGCGGCATTCTGGACACCACGCCACAGAACCTGATCTACATAATTGCCTACCCCTTTGCGATGCTGCTGTTCGCCATTGCCCTGGTGCTGATGGCAACCGACCGGGTGCGCGCCGAGTTTGAACACCTGGCGACGCACGACTCATTGACCAACGCATTGACCCGCAGGCAGCTGACCGAAGTCTGCCAACAGGAGCTGGAGCGCTGCAACCGGCATGGCCGCGTGATGTCGGCGTTGTTGATCGACGTGGACCATTTCAAATCCATCAACGACAGCAAGGGGCATCAGGCCGGAGACCGCGTGCTGGTGCAATTTGCCGCTGCTGTACAAACTTTGCTGCGCCGCGCCGACGTGATGGGACGCCTGGGTGGAGAAGAATTTGTCGTATTGCTGCCCGAGACTTCGATCGAGGTAGCACGCGTGGTCGCCGAGCGCATTCGTACCAAGGTAGGCGAGTTGACCGAACCGGCGCCCTTTACGGTCAGCATCGGCGTTACCACCAACCTGACCGCCACCGACACGGTGGATGCATTGATGGCAAGGGCCGACGCGGCCATGTACCAGGCCAAAGCCGGAGGCCGCAACCAAGTAATCCTGGGGTAGGGAGGTATGCCGATGTCGTTGGACCGCCGTAATTTCATATTCACCGCCGTGGCCAGCGCCGCCGCTGCCGCCGCGCCATCGCTTGCCATGGCACAGCAGGACTATCCGGCCCGGCCGGTACGCGTAGTGGTGGGCTTTCCAGCGGGCGGCGGCACCGACGTGTTCGCGCGCGTGGTGGCGCAGGGTCTGGCACTGGTATTGGGCCAGCCATTCGTGATCGACAACAAGGCGGGCGCCGGTGGCATCGTGGCCAGCCAGGGCATGCAGCAAGCCGCCGCCGATGGATACACGCTGCTCTTAGGATCGACCAGCACCCAGGTGATAGCGCCCCTGCTGTACAGCAGGCGGCCCTACAGCACCGCCGACTTCACGCCGGTGGCGCACCTGGCCAGCGTCGGTATCGTACTGGTGGCACACCCCGGCGCGCCCTTCAACAGCGTGGCCGAAATGGTTGCGTATGCCAAGGCGCGCCCGGGCCAACTCAATTACGCAAGCGGCGGTAATGGCGTCACCAACCATCTGGCGATGGAACTGCTCAAGGCACGCACCGGCAGTTTCCTGGTCCACATTCCCTACCGTGGTTCCGCGCCGGCGCTGACCGACGTCATGGCGGGTCAGGTGCCGGTGATGTTCGACTCGATCGCGTCCAGCGGCCCCCAGGTGCGCGCGGGCAAAGTCAAGGCGCTGGGGATCGCGGGTTTAACGCGTATCGATGTGTTGCCGGGTGTGCCGACCATTTCCGAGTCCGGTGCCGGCATAGGCTTGAAGGACTTCGATACGCCGGGCTGGGTGGCGATGTACGGGCCCAAGGGTTTGCCACCAGCTGTCGTTGCGCGACTGCAGGCCGCTGTAGCCCAGGTGCTGGCCACGCCGGACGTGTCGCAACGCTTCAACGCCGCCGGTGCCACGCCGCGTTATATGGACGCCGCGACACTCAACAACTACGAGCAGGCCGAGACGCGCAAGTGGGCTGAGGCGATTACGTATAGCGGGGCCAAGCTGGACTGAAACCGGTCAGGACTCCGCGATCCGGCGGGCCTCCGGCATTGACCACGCAGCTACAAATGACTATGGGGCGGCGGGACATTTGAACTATTGAGAGTTCCGAAATTCGCGACGCCGTTCGGGCATAGCCTGCCTGACCCTGTTGCGGTTTGAAACCGGGAAGCGGGTTCAGCTGTGTGCGAGCCGAAGACGCTGGGGTGGATGGCTCCGCGAATGTCATCCGGCGTTGGCTTATGGCCAACTACTCCTTCTTGATTTCGCTG
>JANYBQ010000258.1 GCA_025360705.1 Betaproteobacteria bacterium
CGCGCCGACCTGCTGCATGCATTACCACTCCGGCTCGCGCCAGCGCCTCAAGACGGGGAGAATGTCTGCGGTATGGTGCTTTACATCGTGTGCGAGTCTTGCTGCACTAACCACAAGGCGGTATTGAAACTGAAGTACGCCACCTGAACTCTCCGCAGCATCGGTTTGGCAATTGAGGAGCAAGCATGACAAAACGCGGAAATGACTGGTCTTCTTTGTGTTTCACCGCCTTGGCAATAGCAGGCTTGTGTGGGTACCTCGGTACAGGCGACCGAGGTGTCTTTTAGTGGCAGATTCACATCATTCCGGGGCACGCTCGCCACACCGACAAGTGGACGTTACTTTTCGAGCGTGCACACCGATATCAACGGTGTCAGGGTCTATGCGGATGAAGCTTTACCGGGCGCTCAGGCTGGCTTCGATACGTTTCGTCTTGGATTGTTGAAGAACTTCAACCTGTTGGATGCGGGTGGCGATCCGATCCCAACGGTCGACTTCAGCCGGATACTTTTCAACACTCCGAATCCGAATGTACTGGGCTTTAAGTCGAGCGCCCCGCTCGACTTGCAGGTTGGAGATTTGTTCAAAGTGGGCACTTTCAACTTCACCAACGGCTCCTGGTTTGCCAACAGCCCGTCTGAAAACGTGTACCTCGACACGGACTTTGGATTTACGGTCACGACGCATTCCCGCGATCCGGCACTCGATGGGCATACTTTTACGGATACCCTGCGCTTCCACGTCACCGCTTCATTTGATCCAAACACTCCGGTCGAAGACGACGCCGACTATTTTTCTTTCGTCGGCAATACCGCGCTTCAAACCTTCAGGGTACTGGAGGCCAAGGATCTTCAGGGAAATCCCACGATAGGAAACACCGGCACGGTAGACCTGATGGTCAAGATCGGTTCGTTGATTCCAGTTGCGCTGGGCAACCCGACGGGCGCCGCATTCATTGGCGCCCAAGTGTCCGCGGTGCCGGAGCCGAGTGAAGGGGCGTTCGTGCTGGCAGGACTGGCGGTCCTGTTGGCAGCGCGCACTTCACGCGTCGGTATTCGCCGGCCTACGGCCTGACGGACGGCCGGACGGCCGGGCGCAGGGTCCCAGCCTTGGCTGACGCAGTTTGTTTATCCGCTGCGGCGCTCCAGCCGGGCCCAGGCGGTGCTTGATGCCGCGCCCCTTCATACCTCCGGGCATACCGGATCTCCTCAAGCCGCGCTGAGCAACACACCCGCCAGCCAGCGACAAAGCGGGCTGGCCGGATCCTCGAAGCCGTCGATGGCCGTGAAGTGATTGGCGCCGGTTTGCGGCAGCAGCTCGGATCGGTTGCCGGCCTGCTGCCATGCGTGGTGAAACGCACTCGCCTGGCGTGCAAACTCGCGACTCTCATCACCGCCGTAAGTGACCAGCGTGGGCGTTGCGCATTTCCGCACCGCAAACAACGGCGAGTCGCGCTGAATCATGCCGTCGTCGAGCAAGATCTCTGGCTGCAGATAGCTGTGGCGCAGCGGCGCAATGTCATAGATGCCGCTGACCAGCACCGCCCCGGCGAGCGGGTCCGGCGCCAGGCCGTAATCTTCCGCCCAGCGCGTTTCAAGGCACATGGCGCTCAAGTGAGCGCCGGCCGAGTGACCCCCGACCGCAACGCGCCGCGGGTCGCCGCCGTGCAGTCCGATGTGGCGCAGAGTCCATGCAAGCGCAGCGCGCGTCTGGCGTGTGATCTCGTCGATCGTGACCTTCGGGCACAGCGAGTAGTTGACTACGACGGTCGTGATGCCAAGCGCTTGCAAGCCCAGCGCGACACCGCTGAACTCCTTCGATGACAGCGAGCGCCAATAGCCGCCGTGGACGAACACGAACACTGGCGCGCCGGGGCGATCGGCCGGAAAGATGTCCAGCGTCTCGTCGCGCGTAGCTCCGAAAGGTACGTCCAGCAGGCAGCGGAGATGCTTGCGGGCGTGCGCCGCGCGCTCCAGATAACGTGCCATATAGGCGCCCGGGTCCGGGACGGCGGCACCGGCGTTGTACTCGGCGTCGATCTCCGCCTGGCTGGTGAACTGTCGATAAATTGTGTTTGCGGACGTCATGCGTTGCAGTCTAAAGCACATCAGTAGTGGTATTGCAGCTGGGCCAACAAGAGCGATCCGAAGCCCCCAGCAAATTCCAGTCAGCTGTGAATCTGCATCTGGGTGACTGCAAAAGGTCCAAAGCGTGCATCGCGCTGTTCTGGCACACACGTTTGACACGAGAGGCAGCCGGAGGGCGTAGGCCGGATGCTGTCCGCTCGAAAGGGTTTGACCGCACTGTGCTAGGCAGCCACTGCCCTGGCTCGGGTTTGACAGAGCTTTGAACGTGGTGTCGACAGCTTTTCTCTGACAACCTGGCGCACCGCGTCGATGACCGAGCGCTGCTGTATGAAGGCAAGCAAGGCATCGTTCATGAGCGTTTGGTAGTTTCCGGTGCCGGCGCGCTCGACCTGGTGCGGAAGTAATCGATCACCGCGTTGTCAATGCGAATCAAAATCTTCGTCTTGCCCGGTTGGTTAGTCACTAACAAGTTATGTCTTCAC
>JANYBQ010000290.1 GCA_025360705.1 Betaproteobacteria bacterium
GGCGCATTGCCAGCTGCGGCCAAACTGACGGATGAGGATGTGCTGCGTATGGTGAAAGCCTCGCTTTGAGCGTCTTCCGGCGTGTTGTGTTCGACACCAATACGCTGGTCAGCGCGGCGCTACGTGTGGGTTCGACGCCGCATCTCGCGTTGGCCCACGCATTGGCGACCGCCGAAGTGGGTGCATCGGCGTCCACATTGGCAGAACTGGAGCAGGTGTTGCTGCGCGCCAAGTTCGATCGATATCAGCCAACGGATATACGCAAGGAGTTCGCGGTCATCATGCGTCGAAGGGCGTCGCTGTTCGTGGTAGGAGAGGCCGATGTTTCCAACGTGTCCCCGCCTTGTCGTGACCCCAAAGGCAATCAATTTCTGGCGCTGGTCGAAGTGTGCGACGCGGACGTGTTGATAAGCAGCGATCCCGACTTGCTGGTTCACGACCCCTGGAATGGGGTCCCGATCTTGACCCCTTCGGCATTCCTGGAGCGAAGCCAAGTAAAACCATGAGCCTGCATGGGTGGACCGATCCACGCCGACAGGTGGTGGAAATCGCTACCAAACGTCGCGGCGCAGCACGACGTCGGCGCATGGAAAAGCCACGCACGGCAATACGTAACCGTCGGCTTTTTCTTCGGCGCTCAAGCCCGGCCATTCGATGTCGTAACGCACCGCGCCACTTTCCAGCCGCGCGAAACAGGTGCGGCAATTGCCGTTGCGGCATGAACTGGGCCAGTCCAGGCCGCCCTGTTCAAGCGACAGCAACAGCGGCCGGTCCGGCCAGGCGTCGAACTGCTGGCCGCCGGGTTCAAGGGTGGCGATGAAAAACGATGGGGCTTGCGGGTCGGTCATGCGAACGCATTGTGCCCAAAGCAATCGGCGCCGGGGCAACCTGCTGGTGGTGCCGCCCGGCATGCCGGTCAAGGACCTCAAGGAGTTCATCGCCTGCGTCAAATCGAAACCAGCCGACTCCCTGTCTTATGGTTCGTGGGGCAACGGGTCGGGCGGTCACCGGAGCATGGAAGCGCTCAAGCAGCAGGTTGGCCTGAAGAGGCAGCCCATTGCGCTCAAGACGCCCGAGCAGTTCGCCGAGACGGTCAAGACCGACATCCGGGATTGGGGAGCGATCGTGCGCGCCGGCAATATCAAGGCCGACTAGATCTGGCCCCGACCTTGGCAGAAAACGCAACTCCGCTGGCCGGCAGGGTCGGTACAGGCTGATTGGCCGCGCGCGACGGTCATTGTTGGGCACCCAGCGCCATGGCACGCTCGCGTGATGCTGCCAGGTCGGCCGGGTTCGCGGAGTGTTCAGTGGTCCAGCCGCCCATATGCTGCAACGCCACCGCACACAAGGCGTCGATCCATTCTTTCTGGTCGTTCAGGCAGGCGATGTACTGGAACTCCTTGCCGCCGGCATTCAGGAAAGCGTGCCGTCCTTCGATATTGATTTCTTCCAGCGTTTCCAGGCAGTCGCTGGTGAAGCCGGGACACACCACGTCCACCCGCGCCACACCGGCCCGGGCCATTGCGATCAGGCTCGGCTCGGTGTAGGGCTGGAGCCATTTGGCCCGGCCAAGGCGCGACTGGAACGTCACCTTGTACTGGTCCTTTTGCAGGCCCAGACGTTCTGCCAGCAGGCGCGCGGTCTTGAAGCTTTCGCAGTGGTAAGGATCGCCCAAGCGCAAAGTGCGTTCTGGCACGCCATGAAAACTCATCACCAGTTGGTCGCCGCGCCCGTTGTCCTGCCAGTGTTTGCGCACGCGTTTGGCCAGCGCCTCGATATACAGCGCGTCGTCGTGGTAATGGTTGACGAACCGCAACTCCGGAATCATCCGGGTGCCTCGGCCCCAGGCATACACCGCGTCGAACAGGCTGGCCGTCGTGGTGGCCGAATACTGCGGGTAGGCCGGCAGAATCAGCACACGGGTCACGCCATCGGCCTTGAGCGCATCAAGCTGTGAAGCAATCGAGGTTTGACCGTAACGCATGGCGTAACGCACCTGGACTTGATGCCCGCGTGTCGCCAGCCAGCCCTGCAGCAGCTTGGCCTGCTTTTCGGTCCACACCTTGAGCGGCGAACCTTCCTTGGTCCACACCTGGGCGTACTTGGCGGCGGACTTTGCGGGACGTACGCGCAACACAATGCCGTGCAGGATCAGCAACCATAACAAACGCGGGATTTCGACCACGCGGGGATCGCTCAGGAACTCAGCCAGAAAGCGCCGCACCGCGGCCGGGGTCGGTGCGTCGGGCGTGCCCAGGTTGCAATACAACACCGCAGTGCGCGGCGCTTGCCCGTGGGTGAAGGCCGGCTCGGGAAAAAATTTGGTGACAGGCATGCTGTATTCTCCCGCAGCTATGCTGGACTTATCGAAAATCCGGGCGATCGGCCTGGACCTGGACGACACCTTGTGGCCGATATGGCCAACCATCGAGCGCGCCGAACAGCAGTTGCAGCAGTGGCTTGTGCAACGTGCGCCATTGGCGGCGGGCGTTTTTTCCGACCCGGCCGCGCGGCTCGAATTGCGTGAACACGTGGCGCGCTCGCGCCCCGATCTGGGTCATGACATGAGTGCCTTGCGGCTCGAAATTATCCGGCTGGCCCTGGAGCGCGCGGGCGAGGACACCGCCCACGCGGCACCCGCTTTCGAGGTGTTCTTCGAGCACCGCATGCGCGTGGACCTGTTTGCCGACGCCGTGCCAGCGCTACAGTTTCTGGCCAGCCGTTTTCCCATCGTCGCCATATCCAACGGCAACGCCGACGTGGCCCGCGTTGGCATCGGCGCGCATTTCAAGGCCAGCATGAGTGCCCACCTGTTCGGTGTCGGCAAACCCGATATCCGGATATTCCACGCGGCAGCGGCGGCGGCCGGCGTGCGTCCCGACGAGGTCCTGCATATCGGTGACGACCCCGAGCTGGACGTGCTGGGCGGCCTGAATGCCGGCATGCAGACCGTCTGGGTGAATCGTTCCGGGCAACCCTGGAGGCTGGAGCCCCAGCCGCATGCCAGTGTGACCGACCTGGGCCAGTTACGCGACTTGCTGGGTGGCGCCCCCAAATAGAAATGGCACAGCGCCGGAGCCGGCACGCACGGCTCCTTCCAGCGTGGACGGATAAGGCCCGTCCACGTAGTCGGCACAGGCAATCAGGCCGGGCGCAATCCGTGCCGCCGGGCGTTGCAGACCAGGCGTGCACGCAAAGGCCGCGCGTTTTTCCACCACCGTTTGTACCGCTTGCAATTCACAACCCAATTGCGCCCTGGCCTGTGCCAACACGTGCTCCTGCAGTGCCTCGCGTTCTCCACTGCTGGCGCTGATCGCGAAGGCCAGTAAACCGGCGGGTCCGCCGAGTTGGCCACGATCGAACACAAATTGCGCTGGGGCGTTGCGTGTGGGGTCTGCGCTGCTTCTGAGCGCCAGCATCGGGTGGGGCAGGGTGAAGCCTTTGCCCCAGGCGTAAACCGTGGTGATGGCGGTGTGCTGCAACGCGCCCGCGATAGATGCCCAGTGCGTGATGGCGCCAGCCGTCGCGGTTGCCGCAGTCGGCAGGCCGCCCGTGACAATACGCACCGCCTCGGGCGCCGCGGTCGCCAGCACCACCCCGTCGTATCGGTCGCCTTCGATTCGCCATGCAGCGCCATCGCAAATCAGTTGTTGTACCCGGCTACCCAGACGCAGCTGCGCGCCACGCTGCGTTAGCCAGCGTGCCGCCGCGTCGGGGAAAAGTGTCGATAGATCGACGCGGGGCAACAACAGATTGGAGCCGCCCGATGCGCCGAACAAGGCGTCGTGCATCACGCGTAAAAACACCTGCGCGCTGGCCTGGTGTGTCGGCACATTAAGCGCGGAGACACACAGCGGTTCCACCAGTTCGGCCATCACTTTGGGACTGCATCGGGCGCACAGCGTTGCTACCGAAAGCGTGTCCGCGCACTGAAAGCCGGCCAGCCGCCAGGCGGCGGCAAGCTGCAACAGCGACAGCTTGTCCGTCAGGCTCCAGCCACGTGCACCAACGATGCCGCCCAACGCGTCCAGGCCGGGCGGCCAGCGCGGGAAGCGCAGTCCCTGGCCGTCCGGGAACACCAGTGCGAGCGGTAACCGCAGCATGGTTTTTTCTGCATCCACGCCGACCAGTGCCATCAGCTCCAGCGTTTCGCGATAAGCGCCGATCAAAATATGTTGGCCGTTATCCAGGGTGACGTGGGAACCATCGGGCAAAACGCAGGGCAGGGCCCGTGCGCGTCCGCCCAGTACGCGCGTTGCTTCGAGGACTGTTACGTGGTGTCCGGCTTGGATGGCCGCGATGGCGGCCGACAGGCCGGCCCAGCCAGCTCCCACAACCGCGACTCTCACCGTTGGTTTTCCGTTACCGGCGCACTGCGTGCGTGGCTATGTGTGGCAATCGGGTTCAAAGGCGTCCGAGCGCCTGTACGCGCCAGGCCAGCCACAGTTTGCGCAGCGGTGTCAGGCTGACCCGCTGGTTCAACACCGAAAAATTGTCGCGCTCAATTTCACGCAGCAAGGTGCGGTAAATACTGGCCATCATGAGTCCGGGCTTTTGCGAACGGCGGTCGGCCTGCGGCAGCAGCGCCAAAGCTTCATCGTAGAACCGGTGCGCGCGTTCGGCCTGGAAACACATCAGCGCCGTGAAACGCTGCTGGAAATCGTCGGTGTACTGGCGCTTCAGGATCTCGTGGGCCTTGACATCGAACTGCTGCAATTCGCTGACCGGCAAATAGATGCGGCCGCGCAAGGCGTCTTCACCGACATCGCGGATGATGTTGGTCAGTTGCAGCGCGAGGCCGAGTTTGTGGGCGTATGCCGTCGTGGCGTCCTGGGTCTGGCCAAAAATATTTGCCGCCACTTCCCCCACTACGCCCGCGACCAGGTGGCAATAACGCTGCAACGCGACGAAGTCGAGATAACGCGTCTGCTCCAGGTCCATCTGGCACCCTTCGATGATCGCGAGCAAATGGCGCTGTTCTATGTGGTAGCTGGCGACGGTTGGCATCAGCGCCTTGGTTACGGGATGGGTCGGCTGGTCGGAAAACGACTGCGCGATCTCCGACTTCCACCAGGCCAGCTTGGTCGCTGCCACGCCGGGATCGACCATCTCGTCCACCACATCGTCGACTTCGCGGCAGAACGCATAAAAAGCCGTGATCGCTTCGCGCCTGGGTTTGGGCAGGAAAAGAAAGGCGTAGTAAAAGCTGCTGCCCGAAGCCACGGCCTTCTTTTGAACATACTCCTGGGGCGTCATGACAGCTCAGCGCTCACTGCGTAGCCTCCGCGCTGCGCACTGCGGTATGCGCTTTGGAAGCGGCCCGGCGGCTCATGCCGGCAGTCCCATCGGAGACCCGTAGTCCCGGCGCAGGGCGCGCCAGGCTAGCAGCGCGGCGTCGCGTTTGTCGAGCCGGGGCCGTTGGCGCCAGGTTGCGTAATTCATGGCCGCTATTTTGTCCAGAATCCGCAGGCCACCCTGAATCACCAGCCGCAGTTCCCAGCCGGCCCGGCCCGGCACGCGGTGCGCCAGCGGTGCGCCACGCAGCATCATGGAACGGGCAGCGGCTGCGTACGACGCAACCATCTCGCTTGCTCGCACCGAGTCCGCGTCGGACAGCAAATCGGCGTCCCCCACCCCATGGCGCAGCATCTGCTCGACCGTCGGATACCAGCGTGCACGTGCCAGATCGCCGCGCAAATCCTGCCAGAAATTAATCAGTTGCAGGGCGGTACAAATCTGGTCGCTTTGGGCCAGCGATGGTTCGTCGTGCACACCGTACAGGTGCAACAACAAGCGACCGATCGGGTTGGCGGATCGGCGGCAATAGTCATAAAGCTCGAGGTCGGTCTGGTAACGCCGTCCAGCAGCGGTAAACATCACGTCCTGCTCGAAAGCATCCAGCAGGTCGGCCAGCAAGGCGCCGGGCAACTGGAAGCGGGCCATCATGGCCGTCAGGGCGTCGAACACCTCCGGCCAGCGTCCCGCATGCGCCTGCCCGCGCGCCGCGCTCGACAGGTCTTCACGGTAACGCGACAGGTCGGCCAGGCGTTGTGTCGCCGGTGCGGTTCCTTCGTCGGCAATGTCGTCGGCGGTACGCGCAAACCAGTAGATCGCGGCAATCGGAGCGCGCAGTGCTGGCGGGCAAAGCCAGGACGCGACTGGGAAGTTTTCATAGTGTTCCGAGGGCGGGCGATAAATAGCTGCGGCGCGGTTCACGGAGGCATTGTCGCTTGACAATC
>JANYBQ010000295.1 GCA_025360705.1 Betaproteobacteria bacterium
TTTTGGTGCGGCTGGCAGGAATTGAACCCACGACCCCTTGGTTCGTAGCCAAGTACTCTATCCAACTGAGCTACAGCCGCGAAAGCGCTAGATTCTAGCACTATCGCCTATAGAGCTTTGCGTTCGGCAACTGACCAGCCGTTCGGTCTGGGCCAGCGAACTAAGGTGGGCATAAACCGCTGGCAAATATCGCTTTTTCTTGATTGCGAGGGATAGTTCATCGGATTAATTGATGAGACGTTCGCTGGTACGAGGCGCTGAAACATTGCAAATTCCTGCCAAACGATATTCTGTTGAAGAGACTGAGATTCAGTGCCATGAAAGTTTACGTTGCCGGCGCTTGCGTGACGCACAAGACTCACGCTCTTGTCACTCGCCCTTGACGCGCGCCGGAAGATGGGGAGCCTATCTGAGGCTTTTGCGGCTACCCGCTAGACTAATCATCCTTTTTCGTCAGGTGGGCATTATTCAACATTGAGAACCGTCGACAAACTTTACACCGTCACAAAATTTGATCTGCCACACACTTCAAAACGAAAAATTAACTCATGAATATCAATAGGTTACAGAGAATTTTATAGACCGGCCCAAAAATTGCTTATTTACCCCAAAGTTGGCTATTTCCGTAGCCATTGCAGCCCGTAAAATTCCCTCTAAGAGAAATCGATTCTCGCTAGTATTCATCGCTTGCCCCGAATGGTTAACAATCGAACAACTAAAAGCACACTTCTGACTGGCCGTTTTTTCGGGCCGAGCATCGAAGACGCTTGGGCCTCGAAGTCAAGGCACCAATCTAGAGAGGGTAAACATGGAACAAAATAGTATCGAGTGCACCAAGGTGCCGAACCAATTCCGCCGTCGATTGTTTCGTGGATTGCCGGCCGGCATTGGCGTATTGATGGCAGTTCAGGCAAAGACGGCTTTGGGCACTGTAGTTTGTCAAAGTCCTTCGGCCAAGATGAGCGGGAACACAAGCCCACGTCCCCCTGGAACGACCACCTGTTCTGGCGGACTCTCTCCTGGCTTCTGGAAAGTACCCCAGCACTTTTCTAGTTGGGGGCCAGCGGGAGCGGTCTACCCAACTTTTTTCAACGTCGTGGTTGAATGCTTGTCCGGTATCTCGAATTTAGCTCTCGACAATATCAAGACACCAGGGACATTGGTCAGTGCCGTTTTGCCCGGAGCGAGCGTCCCTTCGAATACCGGCATTTGGGCTGTTTTGGCTTTTCCCGGGAGCTTTACAGGTGGGCAGTTGATGCGTCACCTTATCGCTGCGTGGCTGAATGCTGGGTATTTCCCGACGCAGTATCCCATTACGCGGCAGCAGGTGCTTGACATGTGGAATGCGACAAAATCAGGCGGCACATATTGCCCCAGCGCAGGTTGTGCGACTCCATGGAGTGCTACCGACGTGATTAATTACATATCAGGCATGTACGACATCAACGCCAGCGGGAGCGATCCTTCTCTTTGCAAGAAATAGTACTTGCCGCCTGGTAATGGATTGGCATCAGACAAGCTTGGCAACCTGTGGAAGCGGAGCCTGATCTTGGCACAAGGATTTCCACAACCGCGACCGTGAAAGTGACCTCTGGTCGAGCGCTGATTTTTGCGCCAGATTGGGAGTGCTCGGAGGTGCGTGTTGTTTTTGACCGTAACTCCGGTGACTACTGGATCGTGTCATCGCTCTCGGCAATGGTGCTACAACACCTGTATGTCGAAGGAGCTGCGACTATGCTTGCGCTCAACGAAGTCTTGCGTGACACGCAACTTTATGCCGACCTTACCGCTGCCCTGGATGAAACGGTACAGAGCCTTGCAGGCTATGATCTGGTAACGCTTCTGGACCCACCATTTGGGGCCGCGGCGGCTACTGGCAGCGCCCCCGATTGATAGATTCACTTATACAAATAGCGCCGTTCAATGTACGGGTCCGGTCCCCATTTGCGACCGTTGCAAGGCACGTTGACTTCTTTTACTCGGAGCATCAACGCTGCTTGCCCGGCTCATTTATCGATTTCGATATTCAAATCCTGCCTGGCATCGGAATCCGGCGTTTCTGGAAACCTCAAGCCCGGTTCTTGCTGGATGGAGCTGAATCGTTCTTTCCTCTGCCGGCTCAACAAGCGGCTCCCATGTTTGAGTGGGGTCTCAACTGGTGCGTGGCCAGCAGGGCGTTGGGTTTTCTCGTGATGCATGCCGGCATGCTGGCGAAATCCGGTGAGGCGCTGATGATGCCGGGTTTTCCTGGCGCTGGTAAGAGCACCCTATGCGCGTCGTTGTGCTTTCTTGCAGGATGGCAGTTGCTATCGGATGAGTTGGCGATACTTGATCCCGTATCTGGTGAAATGTTGCCGCACCCAAGACCCATCAGCCTCAAGAACAACTCTATCGAAATTGTGGCTGGGCTTCCAGCTGCTGCAATCGGACCAACCTACACCGATACCCGCAAAGGCACGATTTCACACGCGTACAGCCAACCCGGTTCGACCTTTGCGGCAGACGCGGAAGCCCGCGTTAGATGGGTGGTTTTCCCCAAGTTCAGTCAAGACGTCCGCGGGAAAATTAACGAGATAAGTCGCGCGGAAGCGTTTTCCCTGATATCCGAGCAATCGTTCAACCGAGAGCGGATGGGCGACACGGGCTTTACTGCGCTTTGCAAAATGCTTAGCGCCGCAAACTGCTATCAGATCGTCTATGGATCGACTCAAGACGGGTTGCAGTTGATCCGTGAAGTCACCGATACCTGACAGCCGTGCCCGCGAATCGTATTTTGGTTGGCGCACTGGGCGATCCTCGGTCGATCGGCTCGCTGAGCCCAGCACAATGGTCATCGTTGATTCAAGAGGCGCGCAGTGCGAACCTTTTGGGTTCTCTTGCAGAGCGTCTTGACCAAGCGGGTATCGACGCTGAGCCACGGGCCAAAAGGCACTTGGACGGGGCCAGGCAGCTTGGTGCCAGGCAGCGACAGTCTGTCTTGTGGGAAATTCATCGTCTGCAAATTGCGCTGGGTAGCTTGCAAGTGCCAATAGTATTGCTCAAAGGGGCCGCGTACGTAATATCGGATCAGCTGGTCGCTCGAGGGCGGCTGTTTGGCGATATCGACATCCTGGTGCCACGCGAATCACTCGGCGATGTCGAAAGTCGGCTAATGCTTAACGGCTGGGTGACGGCCAAATCCAGCGCATATGACCAGCAGTACTACCGAAAATGGATGCATGAACTGCCTCCGATGGTGCACATTCATCGCGCCACGGTACTCGATGTTCACCACAACATTCTGCCGCTAACCGCTCGGTCAACGCCTGATTCCGGAAAAATAATTGCCAGATCAACCGTCTGCGCTATATCGGGCCTCGACGCGATAAGAATTCCAAGTCGGGAAGACCTGGTCATCCACAGCATGACGCATCTCGTTCACGAAGGAGAACTCCACAACGGCCTCCGCGACCTCTACGACATTGACGGCATGCTTCGCAGTTTTTCGGTCGATCCAAGCTTCTGGGTCCGGTTGACGAACTTCTCAGTGACCAATGACTTGGCATCGCATGTACTTTTCGGACTCACTCTCGTCCAGATGGTCTTTTCTACTCCAGTACCTGCTCAAGTATTGGCTGAATTATCGGCAAACTCAGGTCACGCCACACCCAGCGGCTGGCTGAAGGTAATTTATGCGAAGGCATTACCCGCTGACCGTGCTGAGGGCGCAACCACTATTGCAAGTATTGCCCGATCATTTATTTATGTGCGCGCACACGCAATGCGAATGCCCGTGCACATGCTTGCGCGGCATCTGCTGTTCAAGGCTTGGATGCGCATGTCCGCCACCTCAAGCGAACAAAATCAGCAGTCGCAGTGATTGCCTGACGGCTTTACCGCGCTACCGACTAATATTGATACGCAAAAGAATTTGCGGCAGAAAAGCCTGCCGGACGGTGCGGCAATTATCCAGAAATTCGGCCAGACTTTATCTTTGTATTGATTGGTGGGCCGTGTAGGACTTGAACCTACGACCAAAGGATTATGAGTCCTCTGCTCTAACCAACTGAGCTAACGGCCCGACCGAAGCGTGGATTGTATCGGGCTACTTATGGTGGCTCAGCGCATTGCTGACCAGCTTGGACGTGATGTCCACGATCTGGATCATGCGGTTATAGGCCATGCGGGTTGGGCCGATTACGCCGAGCGTGCCGACTATCTGGCCATCGACTTCGTACGGTGCGCTGACAATGGACAGGTCCTCGAACGGGACCACCTGGCTCTCGCCACCGATAAAAATCCGCACGCCTTCAGCCTGGCCCGCCACGTCCAGCAAACGCATCAATTGCGCTTTCTGCTCGAACAATTCAAAGGCCCGGCGCAACTGCCCCATGTCGCTGGAAAAATCCGATAAAGCAAGCAGATTGCGCTCGCCTGAAATAACCACTTCATCTTGCGACTCCGCGATGGCTTCGGTATTGACCGTGACCGCCGCCTGCATCAGCGCCGCAATTTCCGAGCGCAACGACTCCACTTCATGCTGCAGGCGCTCACGTACTTGCTCGATGGCCATGCCCACGTAATTGGTGTTCAGGTAATTGGCCGCTTCCACCAATTGCGTCTGCGAGTAATCCAGCTCGGTATAGATAACCCGGTTTTGAACATCGCCGTCGGGTGACACGATGATGACCAGCAGGCGCCGCTCCGACAGCCGCAAAAACTCGATATGGCGGAACACCGAACTGCGTCGCGGCGCTATCACCACGCCCACGAACTGGGACAGGGTGGAAAGGAGATTGGCCGCGTTCGATATCACCTTTTGCGGCTGATCGGGCGCCAGGTGATGGTTCGAAAAATGGCCTTTGGATACGGTCAACATGGTGTCGACAAAAAGCCGGTATCCACGCGCGGTCGGAATGCGTCCAGCCGAAGTATGCGGGCTGACGATCAGGCCAAGCTCTTCCAGGTCCGACATCACGTTGCGGATCGTCGCCGGCGACAATTCGAGCCCGGATGCGCGCGACAAGGTGCGCGAGCCGACCGGTTGCCCGTCAGTGATGTAGCGCTCGACCAGCGCTTTCATTAACAACTTGGCACGATCATCGAGCATTGCTTCATTTTAGTGATGTAATTTGCGGATGCAGTCAATATTCCGCCACGTCGCGTTGATTGGCAAATACCATGCAGTCGCTTCGGGCGCATCGGGTGCATCGTCGCGTCAGGCGCTGGAAGACATCGCCCATTACCTGCATACACAAGGCTGCGAAGTATTCTTTGAAGTCCAGACCGCCGCGAACATGGGCATCACTGGCTACGCAGCGCTCGACGTTGCGGCCATCGGAGATCAATGCGACTTGGGGTTGGTAGTTGGCGGTGACGGCACGATGCTGGGCATCGGCCGGCAACTCGCGCCATATGAAGTACCGCTGATTGGAATCAACCAGGGACGTCTGGGCTTCATCACGGACATTCCGTTTGACGGATTCGGCGCCACCTTGCAGCCCATGCTGGCGGGCGCATACGAAGAAGATTACCGCAGCCTGATGCAGGCACGCGTGATCCGCGATGGCCGCTGCGTGTTCGACGCCCTGGCCATGAACGACGTGGTCGTCAATCGCGGCGCGACCTCCGGCATGGTCGAATTGCGGGTTGAGGTGGACGGCCATTTCGTGGCAAGCCAACGCGCCGACGGTTTAATAATCGCCAGCCCGACCGGCTCGACCGCTTACGCGCTGTCGGCCGGCGGGCCCTTGCTGCACCCGTCGATCCCCGGCTGGGTGCTGGTGCCGATCGCGCCGCACACACTGTCGAACCGTCCTATCGTGCTGGCCGACGCCGCGGAGATTTCGATCGAGGTGGTTGCGGGCCGGGACGCAAGCGCGAATTTCGACATGCAGTCTCTGGCCTCGCTGCTACATGGCGACCGCATCGTCGTTTCGCGTTCGAAGCACCGGGTGCGCTTCCTGCACCCCAGAGGCTGGAGCTACTTCGACACCTTGCGGCAGAAGCTGCACTGGAATGAAGGAGTCGCCTGACCGTGGCCTTACGACGTATTGTTCTGCGCGACTTCGTGATCGTGGGCGAGCTCGACCTTGACTTCTCGTCCGGGTTCACGGTCCTGACAGGCGAGACCGGCGCTGGCAAGTCGATCCTGATCGAAGCCGTGCAACTGGTGACCGGTGCGCGGGCCGACGCAGGGACGATTCGCGAAGGCGCCAGCCGCACCGATGTAACCGCCGAGTTCGACTGCCCATCGTCGCTGGAAGACTGGCTCCGTGAGGCGGGCTTCGAGCGCAGTGACAGCTTGTTGATGCGTCGTACGGTAGACCTGCAGGGCAAGAGCCGGGGCTGGGTCAACGGCAGTCCGGCCACCGCCACGCAGCTGCGCGAGATCGGCGAACAGCTGATCGACATTCATGGCCAACACGCCTGGCAAAGCCTGACCCGGCCGGACGCGGTGCGGGGATTGCTGGACGCTTACGCGCGAGTGGACGGCACCGGTCTGGCGGCCTGCTGGCAAGAGTGGAGACGGGCCGGCAAGGCGCTTGCCGATGCGCTCGCCGCACAGGACACGTTGCAACGCGAACGCGAGCGGCTAGGCTGGCAAATCGGTGAACTTGAAAAGCTCGCGCCACAAGCCCAGGAATGGGAACAGATCAATACAGACCACGGCCGGCTGTCCAATGCTCAGGCTTTGCTGGACGCGGCGCAGGGGGCGGTCGATGTACTGCAGGCCAATGACATCAACGCTTGTACCGCTCTTGACTCGGCTCTGACGCTGCTCCAGCAGCAGGAACATCTGGAGCCGGGTTTCAAGGCGATGACGGAAGTTTTAGCGTCCAGCCTGGCGCAGGTGGAAGACACCGTGCATTCACTGGGCGCCTACTTGCGAAAAACCGAGCTTGATCCACAGCGGCTGGAACAGCTCGATCAGAGAATGTCGTTGTGGATGGCACTCGCGAAACGCTATAAACGCGCCCCCACCGAGCTGGCACAACTGCTTGCGGGCTGGAAACAGGAACTTGCACGGCTGGACGCCGCGGCGGACCTGGCCGCGCTGGAAGAGGCTGAAAAAATTGCATGCACCGCCTACTTGCAGGAGGCTCGAAGCATATCCAAAACGCGCGCCAAGGCGGCTCCGCAACTTGCCAAAGCGATCACGCAGGCCATGCAAGGGCTGGGTATGGAAGGTGGGCAATTTGAGGTGGCGCTTCACAAGTCCGCGCAGCCAATGCAAAGCGGCCTGGAAGATGTTGTGTTTCTGGTAGCCGGGCATGCCGGCAGTACGCCACGCCCGGTCAGCAAAGTCGCATCTGGCGGCGAATTGTCCCGCATGGCATTGGCCATCGCAGTCACGACCAGCCAATTGGGCACCGCACAGACACTGATCTTCGATGAAGTAGACGCCGGAGTGGGCGGCGCGGTGGCGCAAACCGTCGGTCGGCTCATGAAGCAACTCGGCAAAGACCGGCAAGTGCTGGCGGTGACGCATCTTCCGCAGGTAGCTGCCTGTGCCGACAACCACCTCGTAGTTACCAAGCAGCTACATGGCAAAACTACATTGAGTTCTGTTGCCGGTGTACAGGGCGAGTCGCGCGTCGCCGAAATCGCGCGCATGTTGGGCGGCGAACGCATGTCGGGCACCACGCTGGCGCACGCCAAAGAAATGCTCCAGTCCTACGACTGAGCTATTGAAGCAAGCCCATGAATCTGGAACTGATACTTATCACGGGCATGTCGGGCTCGGGAAAATCGGTTGCCCTGAACGCGCTGGAAGACGCGGGTTATTACTGCGTCGACAATTTGCCACCGGAACTGCTGCTGCCCTTTGTCACGCTACAGCAAGAGCGCCTGGTCACCCGCGTGGCGGTTGCGATGGATGTACGCAGCGCCGCCTCGCTACCGCAGGTGCCGGCGCGCCTGCGCTCGTTGGCCAAATTGGGTGTGAAGATCAAATCCCTTTTCCTGGATTCGACCACCGACACTTTGGTACGGCGGTACTCCGAGTCCCGGCGCAAGCACCCGCTGTCGCAAACCAACCCGGAAGATGCCGCGGCAGACCAGCGGCGCGCGCTGGTTGAAGCGATCGAACTGGAGCGCGAACTGTTGGCCGATTTGCGCGAACACGCGCACATCATCGACACCAGCCTGATCCGGCCGACGCAGCTTCAGCGTTACGTGCTCTCGCTGATCGTCATGCCTGGCGGGCACTTGACATTGGTGTTCGAGTCATTCGCCTTCAAGCGTGGCGTTCCGGGTGATGCCGACTATGTGTTCGATGTGCGCATGTTGCCCAACCCCCACTACGAGCCGGACCTGCGCGCCTTGACCGGGCGTGACGATCCAGTGGTGGAATTTTTCCGGCAGCAGCCGGATGTGGGCAAGATGCTGCAACACATCGCACAATTCCTCGACCAGTGGCTTGACGCACTCGCTCAGGACCATCGAAGCTACGTTACGGTGGCAATCGGTTGCACCGGCGGCCAGCACCGTTCGGTTTATCTGGTGGAAGAGCTGACCAGAATGTTCGGGGGCCGCTGGACCACGCTGAGCCGGCACCGGGAACTCGACGCCACGCCGGGCAAATTTCCGTCCACCTCGTTTGGTTGGCCTCAGGCCTGAAGCAATACGCGCACCGGCGCTGGCAGGCCCAGCCCGCACCACTGATCGGCGTCGAACCACTTGCCATCCGCGCTGACACTCGCGCTCGATGGCAGCAATACCTGAACCGGATGCAAATGCAAATCCTTGTGGGTCAACACATGTTTGAAAGCCTGCATATCCCGCAACGCCAGGTGATAACGCGTCGGCAACGACGCCGCCAGTTCCGCGCGGCTGTCAAACCAGGGCATGCAGTACAGACCCGCCCAGACCCCGGGTGCCGGCCTGCGTTGCAGCCACACCCCGGCGCCGCGCGTACGCGCCCACAACAACCAGACTGATTGCGAACTGCGCTTTAGCTTGCGCGTGAGTACCGGAAACGATTCGGGCGTCCCTTTCAGGCGTGCCTCACACACATCGGCCAGCGGACAAAGCAGACACAGGGGCTGGAACGGCAGACAGACGGTGGCCCCCAGGTCCATCATCCCCTGCGTGTAACGCGGCATCGCGCGCGGAAGATCGCGGCGCGGAAGTAAATCGGTCGCGGCAGCCCACAGCAGGTTCTGATGGGCGGTCGATGCGAGGTCTGCCTCAAAGCCCAGCACGCGCGTCAACACGCGACGGACATTGGCATCGAGAATCGCCACCCGCTCACCAAAACACAGGGACGAAATCGCCGCCGCCGTGGATCGGCCGATTCCAGGCAGCGTTTCCAGCTGGGCTGCCGTGCGTGGAAATTCACCCCCCCACGAGCGGACAACTTCAATCGCGCATTGGTGCAGATTGCGCGCCCGGCTGTAGTATCCCAAACCACTCCACAATCCCATCACTTCGTCCGCGCTGGCGGCGGCAAGCGCAGCGATATTCGGCAGGCGATCGAGAAAGCGGTTGAAGTAATTAACCACGGTCGCTACTTGCGTTTGTTGCAGCATTACTTCCGACAACCAGACGCGGTAAGGATCGCGCGTGTTTTGCCAGGGTAGGTGGTTGCGTCCGTGGGACGCTTGCCAGCGCACCACACGGCTTGCCAGCGCGGGAACGGCCAAGGTCAGGACTGCAGGGAGTCGGACTCGGCCGCAGCCACGGGTTCGGCGCGGCGCACCTCGCGCGCACGAATCAGGTAATTGGTCAACTCGCCGAGCTTGGATTCCAGCTCGGTCAAGGTAGCCTCCTGCGATTCGATCTCACCGATGCGGTCGTTCAGCCCACCGGTGGCTTGCTGGATCCGGTCGATAGCCTCGATGCGGCGACCGAAATTGCGGCGCCGTTCACGCAGTTGGGCATCAAGCTGCGCGGCCGCGGTTTTGCTCCATAACTCAACATCGCCCAAGGCGGTCTCGTGGATACTGCGCAGACGAGTTGCCAACGCCCGCACCAGGCGGTCGGCAAATTCGGATTGCGCCAGCCGGAAGGCATTACCCAAGCCCAGATATTGCAGATGACCACGTTCCACCATGTCCAGGTCCTGCACATAGGATGCCAATTGCGGCTCTCCGGGTGCCTGCAATGAAAACCCGTGTTCGCCGTTAAGCTGACGGAAAGTGGCTGCCAGCATGGCCTGGATTTCGGCGCACAAAGATTGCACCTTGCGAAAGATCGCGCGAAGCCGGTCAAAGGTCTCGCCATACGCCTTCTTTATGCCCAGCTTCAGGCCTTTCTGGTGCAGTGCCGTATTCAGTTCGGCCATCTCGGCCTTCAGCGTAGTGGCACTCAAACTGTCGAACACCTCGCGCAGCAACTTCAGATGCACCGAACGGACCGCGTGAATCTTTGCCCCACTCAAGTCGAACTCGGCTTGCTCCTGTGAAATGCGGGTCCGCATATGCTTGATGACGGTGGAATTTTTGCCCTGAAGACCTTTAAGTTCCATCATCTGCTCGGCCAGATCGCGCCGCCGGATATTGATGACGCGACCGGTTTCCAGACGCAGGCTGGATATGCCGGAAGCTACGGCCGAACCCAAAATCTTCTGGCGCTGGCCCATGATGCCTTGCCCGAGAGCTTGTTCGAGTGCCGGCAGACAACTGGCGGCGAGCAACTCCGGGTCATCCGTGACCTTGGCTACCAAACCTTTATGGGCAGAAACGGGAATCACTTGTGTCCGGGGGACACCCAAAATTTCAGCGGTAGACGCACATTGGCGATCTATTTGCGCCTGCACGCGCGCCGGCGTACTCAGCGCGTCCCACAATGTGTCGATCTTGTTGAGCACCACCAGCCGCAAATCCGCGCCTTCGGCATCCACGATCAAGTGTTCGCGCCATATCGCCAGGTCGGACTTGGTGACACCGGTATCCGCGCCAAGAATGAACACCACCGCTTGGGCCTGCGGCAACAGGCTGACGGTGAGCTCCGGCTCGGCGCCGATAGCGTTCAGCCCGGGCGTATCGAGAATCACGAGCCCCTGTTTCAACAGGGGATGGGCAATGTTGATCAGCGCATGGCGCCACTTCGGCACCTCCACCAGGCCCTGTGCATCGACCCTGGGGTTGTCGGCGGGATCCTGATGATCCCAGAGCCCTAATGCGCGCGCGTCGTCCGGAGTCACCATCCGGGTCTCCGCCACCATTTCAAGCGCTGCGGCCAGCTGCTGCGGGTCGTTGACGTCAAGGTCGACCCGCGTCCATTTCTCGGGCACCATGCGCCATTCCATCAGCGCCTGGGGCTGCAGGCGGGACTCGATGGGAAGCAGGCGCAGACATGGCGGAACCTCGGGGTCGTAACCCATCTCGGTCGGGCACATGGTGGTGCGGCCAGCGCTGGCGGGCATGATGCGCCGGCCATAACCGGCAAAAAAGATCGCGTTGATGAGTTCGGATTTGCCGCGCGAGAACTCCCCCACAAACGCGACCATTACCTTGTCGGAACGCACCTGTGTCTCAAGCCGATGCAAGCGCTCCTCAACCCCCGCGTCCAGCAGTTCGTGGTCCTTCATCCATTCGGCCAGCAGTTTCAGGCGCAGACCGAACTCGCGCCGCCATGCGCCATGCCGATCGAATTGCTCGTTGAATGAAGTGCTCAAGATTTCCCCAATGGTTTTTCAATATAGCATTGCGCGGCGCAATTGCACTCAGTTTCTCTGGCATTTGGGACAGAAAAAGCTGGAGCGTTGCCCCTGCCGAATGGATTTGATGCTTGTGCCACACACTTTGCAGCTTTTGCCAGTGCGTGCATACACCATGGCTTCGAGCTGAAAATGCCCGGCGCTCCCGTCGGCGCTTGAGAAGTCGCGCAGCGTGCTGCCACCCCGTTGAACCGCCCGTGCAAGAACCTCGCGAATCGCGTCATACAGCCTGCCCGCTCGACCGCCACTCAGGTTTGCCGCCAAAGCGGTCGGTCGGATTCCGGCATGAAACAAGGCCTCGCAGGCGTAGATATTGCCTACACCCACTACCAATTCACCAGCCAGCAAAACCTGTTTCACCGCAGTGCGGCGTGCCTTCAGGCCACGTTGAAATGCCACCGGATCGAATTCGTCCGATAAGGGTTCCATGCCCAATTTGCCAAGCAACTTGAGCGCCATCGGCGAGCCCTCATCAAGAGTGAAAACAACCGCGCCAAACCGGCGTGGATCGTTCAGGCGCAAACAGCCTTGCGTGGTAGCCAATTCAAAATGATCGTGCGCGCCGCTGGCCGGCAGCTGCACCGCAAAACTCAGGCTTCCAGACATCCCCAGATGAATCAGCAACAGGCCCTTATCCAGGTCCAGCAGCAGGTACTTCCCACGCCGGCGCACCGCCAATACCGATTGCCCCACCAACGCAGACGGCAAGCAGCCAAGTGGCCAGCGCAAAGGCTTGCCGGTGGTGACCGCCAACACCCGGGCGTTGGCAATACGGGCGGCAAAACTCAGCCGCGTAACTTCAACTTCCGGCAATTCAGGCATGGTCGAGCATAGTGGCAAGCGCCGGAGTCGAGGCAATTAGGTCCAGCTTGGATTATTATGGTTTGATGATCCGTACCTTACGCCTCACTGCCCTCGTTTTGCTCGTCGCGTCGCTTGGGGTGCACCCCGCGTTCTCGCAAACGCCAGATCCCTCCCCGGATGCGCCACCCAGTTCGTCCCTGGATGGAGAATTGTTCTATCAGCTGCTGCTTGGCGAACTCAATGCCATCGGCGGAGAACAGGGCGTGGGTTTCTCGCTTTTGCTAGACGCGGCGCGTAAAA
>JANYBQ010000306.1 GCA_025360705.1 Betaproteobacteria bacterium
ACCACGCCAAGCTCGGCGTCGGACCTTCCTTGCGTGCTGGTGTGGACAGCCATCTCCAGGATCGCCGGCACGCCGGTGAGCAGCTGCGTCCGGATGGCCGTCCCGATGGCCGCTTTCAGTCCCGACCACGAGGCGCTCGGCTCCTTGCCGATAGTCACCACGCTCTCGGCGATGAGCACGTTGGCCACCCCGCAAAGCGCGAACAGCCGCTCGACTAGCGGCGACCCGGCAGCCCGTTCCTTGTTGTAGAAGAAGAAGGGGCCGCCGGGATGCAAGCTGCGGCTCACGGTGAACTTGCAGGTGTCGGGGTCGGCGAGCGAAATCTCCGCGCGGATGCTGATCGGCTGACCCACAAGCGCCAAATTCACAGACGACGGATTCGTGGCTGTCCTGTCCACAGACAGGACATCAGACATTTTCGACGCTCTGCGCCGCGGCGCGCTCGCCCATGGCGCGCAAGTCGTTAAACGAATGGATCCCGCTGTTGTGGCCGTCGTTCCAATCGAACCCGATCGCGTAGTTGCCCACGCTCACGATCTGGCGCGGGCTCACATCGGAGCGCACGGTCTGGGGATCGAGCAGCTTGCGTCCGCTCATCTCCTCGATGCAGAGGGCGCAATGACACGCCAGGCGCAGGTCGCGCACGTCGAAGTCGTCGCGATGACCGTCCTCCCAGAGGATGGACAAGGTACGCGGATCGCGGCGCAGGAGTCCAATGGGGGTGTTGCGCGCTCCAGCAGGCCGCACCGCGCCTTCCAGCCACGCCGGTGCCCCCTCGTTGCTGTCCCACTTCCACACAAAGGGCTTCAGTGTCGCGACCGCCACGTGGAGCTGCTCCACCAGCGCTGCGGCGATGGCGGTATACACCACAGAGCTGACCGACTTCGGCTGGTCCACCACGATGGGGCGACCCTCGTCACCTGCGGTGACGACATCGGCATCGAGGGGTAAGGCGCCCAGGAACGGGACGCCGAGCTCCTGGCTCATCCGTTCGCCGCCGCCATGACGGAAGATATCCGTGCTCTCGCCGCAGTGGGGGCAGGTGAAGCCGCGCATGTTCTCGACGATCCCGAGAATCGGGACCTGCACTTTCTCGAACATGCGCAAGCCGCGGCGGGCGATTTTTAGGCTCACGGCCTGAGGTGTCGTCACGATCACCACCCCCGACAGCGGCATGCTCTGCGCCAGCGTCAACTGGGTGTCGCCGGTGCCGGGCGGGAGGTCGAGGATCAAGTAGTCCAGCGCTCCCCATTGCACGCCGCCGACGAACATCTTCAGGTATTTGCCCACCATCGGCCCGCGCAAGACGGCCGGCTTGTCGTCTGCGGTGAGCATGCCCATCGACACCACCTTCAGGCCGTACCGCTGCGCCGGGATCATCATGCCTTGCTGGGTCATAGCTGGCGGCTCCCCGGTTGGGATGCCAAGCATGCCGGGGATGCTGGGGCCAAGGATGTCGGCGTCTACTATTCCGACGTGGGCCCCAAGCTGCTGTAGCGCGAGCGCCAGATTGACGCTTACGGTGGATTTCCCGACGCCACCCTTGCCGCTGCCGACGGCGATGATATGACGGATTCCGGGCAACTTCTCGGGGCCGACGGCCGGCTGGGGTAACGCGCCAGGCGCATGCTGTTGCTGGTGGTTCGGGTCAGTGGTCTGCATGGCTAAGCTCCTTGCCTTTTGAGTTCAGGGGTAAATGAATGTCATGCCGTGTGCTCCCACATACCCGCTCGCTTCTTGCCTGTCACGGCACGGAATGAACGCCATCAGGCATTGGAAGCTATGCGCAGAATGGCGCGGCGGTATGCAAGCTGTGCAGCAAGCTACACCGCCACGACTTCGATGTCCGGTTCAATCGTCCGCACCAGGTTCTCGATGCCTTTGAGCGTGCCCGCGATCGAGCTCGGACAGGTGCCGCAAGCGCCCTGGTAGTGGATGCTGAGATAGTTGCCAGCCAGGCCAACCACATGCAGGTCGCCGCCATCGCCTTGCAGGGAGGGGCGGATTCGCTCGTCGAGTAGCACGTTAATTTGGCCCAATCGTTCTTGGTCTTCGGTGCTCATGTCATTGATTGCTTCCCTCGCCGCGAAAACTGTGGCGGCGGATTGCGCGGCCGCCGCCGGTGCAGCGCGCAGCGGCACGGCAATCAGGCGCACCAGCTCGGGCCAGTCGGCGCCGCCATCCTGCGTCACGGTGAGCCAGCGATCAACGTAAAACACATTGCTTACGTGCTCGATATCGAACAGCGTGGACGCAAGCACATCGTCCCTGGCTTGCTCTGCGTTCTCGTAGGAATGCGTAATGCCCCAGGTCAACGGCTCATGGAGCGTGAACTTCACCGCATTCGGGTTGGGAGTGTCTTCGATTTCAGCAATTTTTGGCATGTTGATTCCCTCAAACTTACCCCTCTGCTGCCTGTAGCAATTTTTGTAGTTCGCCTTGCTCGAACATCTCGCGCATGATGTCCGAACCGCCAACAAATTCACCCTTGATATAAAGCTGCGGAATGGTCGGCCAGTTGCCGTAGGACTTGATGCCCTCCCGAATTTCCGGGTCGGCCAGCACGTCTACCGTGAAGAGACTCGGGCCGCCGCATGCCCTGAGCATCTGGATCGCCGCGCCGGAGAAGCCGCACTGCGGGAACTGGGGCGTGCCCTTCATGTACAGCACGACCGGGTTAGTCGTCACTTGCTGGTTGATTCTTGTCTGCGCATCCATCATGTTCATTCTCCAA
>JANYBQ010000327.1 GCA_025360705.1 Betaproteobacteria bacterium
GACATCCGCTTGGCGACCCCGGACGCGCGCATGAACGCGGCTTTCATCCGTATCGGCCTGAGCGCCTGCGACATGGGGGTAAGTTATTTCCTCCCGCGCATGGTCGGAACCTCGGTCGCCTCGCAGTATCTGCTCACCGGCCGCTTCCTGGACGCCGCGCGCGCGCAAGCCCTGGGTCTGGTGAGCGCCATCGGTTCGCGCGAAGAACTCGCGGCCGTAGCGCAGGAGCTCGCGAGCGACATGCTCAACGCCACGCCGCTGGGGCTTAGGCTCACCAAGGAAGCGCTGGGTTAGGCGATGGACGCGGGCTCCTTGGAAGCCGTCGTCGCGATGGAAGACCGCAATCAAATCCTGTGCACCCAGGGCGAGGACTTCGAAGAAGGCATTGCCGCGTTCCTGCAGAAGCGACCGCCGCGTTACGCTGGCCGCTGAATAGGCGGCTGCACAAGAAGGCATTCCATGCAAGTCGATAACCTGATGTTCAAGCCCGGCCTCATGAAAGGCCAGCGTGTGCTTATCACCGGCGGCGGCACTGGGCTGGGCCGCGTGATGGGCGAGGCTTGTCTGGCGCTCGGCGCCGAAGTGTATATCTGCGGCCGGCGCGGCGCGGTATTGGAGCAGACCGCCAATGAATTGATGGCCCAACACGGTGGCAAGATGGCTGCGCTGCCCTGCGACATCCGTGTCCCGGACTCCATTACAGGCATGCTCGAGGCCATCTGGGCCGATGGCGGCGCTCTCACCGGCCTGATCAACAACGCGGCCGGAAACTTTATCAGCCGCACCGAGGACCTGTCGGCGCGCGGGTTCGACGCAATTTCGAACATCGTTTTCCGCGGCTCGTTTCTTGTGACCCAGCAATGCGGGAAGCGCTGGCTGGCGCAGGGCAAACATGCCTCAGTGGTGTCGATCGTGACGACCTGGGTCTGGAACGGTTCGGCTTTTGTCGTGCCCTCGGCCATGGCCAAGGCCGGGTTGACCGCGATGACGCAATCGCTGGCGGTTGAATGGGGCGGGCGCGGCATACGCCTGAACGCGATTGCCCCGGGGCTGTTTCCCACCGAAGGCATGACGGCGCGCCTGAACCCGACCGGGAGCAGCTTCAACCCGGCCGAGTCGAACCCCATGGGGCGCGCTGGCCAGCCCCATGAACTGGCCAATCTCGCCGTCTACCTGCTGTCACCCGGCTCGGAGTACATGAGCGGGCAGACGATTGCGATCGACGGTGCGCAGTACCAGGCCACCGGCGGCAATTTTGCGAATCTGAGGTTATGGGGCGACGCCGACTGGGCGCAGGCGCGCAACGCGATCGCAAAGACCGACGCGGCGCAGCGCGGTTCGTAGTCGCACGCCAGGCAATGTCGCGCGAAGGTTGGCCCTGGTCGACACGAACCAACGCGTTCACACACTCGGAAAGTAGTCATCAGGTGCCGCTTCGCTGCTTTCCGGTCGTTTGCCCTGAGATTGGCGAAGACGGGAAAGGGCAGTGTGCCGCCGTCCACCGATCAGCCACTGACATCAATGGCCACGGCTTCAACCGATAAAAGCAAAGCCCCCATCGCGGCTTTCAGAACCCGTACAGTTCAGTCGGGTTGCACACCAGGATCCGGCGGCGCGTGGACTCGTTGCCGAAACACTCCAGCGCCCAATCCAGCAGCGCGGTATTGGACGGTTTGGGATTGACGTTGGGATGCAGCCAGTTGCTGGCCCACAGGCAGCGGTCCGGGTAATGCAAGGCCAGAAATCGCACCAGCGGCGCAACGTCGGCATATTCCGATGCACCGCTGCGCGAGCTCTCATACGGGGCCGATAACTTGACCCAGCAGTCGCCTTTGTCGAGCAGCCGTCGCAGGCATAAAAAGGCTTCGCCGTCGGGTTGCGTCGGCCCCAGGAATTTGCCGATATGGTCGATGACCAGTTTCCCCGGCACGCGGTTCAGCATGGCCTCACCATCGGTGACTCGCTCGATTCTGGATTGCCTTGCCTCGGCGGCACGACAGGGAGCGAGGAAAAAAAGTGTCACTATTTCATCTCTTTTATTATAAAAACAATATAATATTTACATCGTGGCCCAAAAAACCGCCCCCTTGCTACCATCCACCGCCGACCTGCTGCGCCAGTTGGGCAAGCGCCTGTGCATGGCGCGCTTGCGCCGGCGGTTGCCCGCCAAGCAGGTAGCCGCGCGTGCTGGCATGTCCCCGATGACATTGCGCAGTCTGGAGCGCGGCGGATCGGGCGTGACCATGGGCGCCTATCTCGCCGTCATGCAGGTGCTGGGCCTTGAGAAGGATCTCAACCTGCTGGGCCAGGCCGACACTATGGGCCGCGAGCTGCAGGATGCGCAGTTGCCCGCGCGCGCAGGCAAGGCGCCGACACCGTTGCCGCAGCCAGTCGTGGAGCTGGCAACATCGAGGGCGCCTGCGGTAAAGCAGCCTATACCTCAAGCGGTACGGCACGCGAAGCCCGCATCCAACACGATCGGAAAAAAGGTCAAGTTGCCGGAGGATGCGCAGGACTGGATCCATAAAGGCGGATTCGCCAGCGCGGACGTGCTCGTGGGCCTGCTGGATCCGCATGCGCCGCCAGCAAAGAGGAAGAAGCGGCGCCGGGCAGGCTCATGAGCGCCGCGCCGGGCCGCCCCAGACTAGCTCGCACCGCAGTGCGCAGCACGAAGGTACTCCAGTGACAGTCCGCATCGCCACCTACGCGGACTGGGCCGGTCTCGCGCAGCCACTGCGCCTCGGGTTCCTGCATGCGCGGCGTGGCGTCGGCCGGGAGATCTTCGAGTTCGCGTTCGATGCTTCAGTGCTCGCCCATCCCGCTGTCCGGAATCTGTGGCTCGACCCCCGGCTTGGCCTGTTCGAGGGCCGGCAACACCCACCGCAGGGCCACGAGACCTTCGGCGTTTTCGCCGATGCCAGCCCGGACCGCTGGGGGCGACTGCTGATGCGCCGCCGGCTGGAGCGCGCCCAACGGGCCGGGCTGGCCGACAATGCCGCGCGGCTGTTCGAGTCCGACTACCTGCTGGGCGTGCACGACATCTACCGTGCCGGCGCGCTGCGTCTGCGGCTCGATGACGTCGGCGATTTTCTTGACAACCAGCACGGCGCGGCGGCACCACCCTTCGTGCAGCTACGCGAACTGGAAGCGGCAAGCCTCGCGCTGGAGCGCGACGAGGACAATACGGCCGCGGCGGGCGACGACTGGCTTCGCATGCTGATCGCTCCCGGAGGCTCGCTGGGCGGCGCGCGGCCCAAGGCCAGCGTGGCCGACACTGCAGGCCACCTGTTCATCGCCAAGTTTCCCAGCGTGCGCGATGAGCACGATGTGGGCGCCTGGGAGCTCGTGGTCCAGACCCTTGCCAAAGCCTGCGGCTTGGCCGTGCCGCAGAGCCTGGCGCGACGGTTCGCGAGCCCGCACCACACCTTTCTTGTGAAGCGCTTCGACCGCACGCCGGAGCATGGCAGGCTGCACTTCGCCTCCGCCATGGCGCTCACGGGCCACCAGGACGGCGACGATGCGTCCACGGGCGCGAGTTATCTGGAAATCGCCCGCGTGCTGATCGACCATGGCGCACGCACGGTTGCCGACCTGCGCGAGTTGTGGTCGCGCATCGTCTTCAACATGCTCGTATCCAATACCGACGATCACTTGCGCAACCACGGCTTCCTTCTGGTGCCCGGCAAGGGCTGGCGTCTGTCGGAGGCCTACGACATGAATCCCGTGCCCGGGTCGCA
>JANYBQ010000060.1 GCA_025360705.1 Betaproteobacteria bacterium
GGCCAGTGACCGATTCACTGCCCGGCTACCCGTCGCGCATCACGCCCGCCTCAGCGCAACACGGCGGCGGGTACTGGCTTACCTGCTTTACCCTGCGCACCCAGTTGGTCGAGTTCGTGTTGCGCGAGCCGGCCTATCGCAGGCGCATGCTGGCAGAGATCGATCCGCAGTACTGGATCGCACCGGCACTGAACTCGGGCAATACCTTTCTTGAGCCGATGCAGGGAGCGCAACTGAAGATGATGGGCATCGTCAAGCCGTGGGCGCCGCCGCACTCATATGGGCTGGTAATCCGCCTGACGCCCGAAGGCCTGGTGCGTTATTCGCTGCACAGCCGCTTTGACGGCAAGCACCACGGCGTGGTGGCCGCAGTCGAATGCCAGGGAGACTTATATGTATTGGCCAAGGGCTGCGGGCGCATTCTGCGCCTGTCGATCGAAGCCGCGCAAAGGAGCTTGCAAACGTGACTGCGACCCTATCCCCGGCCCGGCCCGGCTCGATCCTCGAATTGCGCCAGGCGACAAAAAAGTATGCCGGCGTGCCGGCCATAGAGTCGGTCAACTTCTCGCTGCTGCCGGGAGAAATTCACGCCATCCTGGGTGAGAATGGCGCTGGCAAATCGACCCTGACCAAAGTCATGGCCGGCGTAGTTAACCTGAGCTCCGGGAAAATGCTGGTCGAAGGCGTTGAGATCAACCCGCGCACACCGCACGAGGCATTGCAGCTTGGGGTGGCGATGGTGTTCCAGGAGACCAGTCTGGTGCCCACCATGACGGTGGCGCAAAACCTGTTCCTGGGGCAAGAGAGTTACTTCAACCGGCTGCGCGGAAAATATATCGCGGCGCAGCAGTTCCTGCAGTCGCTTCAATTCGACGTCGATCCGACGGTCGTGGTCAGCTTGCTCGGTGCGGCGAAGAAGCAAATGGTGGAGATCGCCCGCGCCGTTCTGCACAACGCCAAGGTCATCATCTTCGACGAGCCCACCGCCAGCCTGACACCCGAGGAGAAGAAGTATTTCTTCGACCTAGTGTTCAACCTCAAGGCACGCGGTGTCTCGGTAATTTTTATCTCGCACGCACTGGAAGAGGCGTTGCTGCTGGCCGACCGCATCACCATCCTGCGCGACGGCAAGCTGGTGGTAACCGACGCCAAGGCGAACTTCGACCGTGCCCGCATCGTGCAGGCGATGGTCGGTCGCGACCTGTCGCAAACGCTCTACGGCCAGCGCAAGACCACGGTGCGCCCAGCGGGCAAACGCGTGCTTTCGGTGCAGAACCTGCGTATGGCGCCGATGGTGAAGAACAATTCGCTGTCGGCATTTGCGGGTCAGATCACCGGCGTGTTCGGGCTGGTCGGTTCCGGGCGCACCGAGACCTTCAAGGTCGTCGCCGGGGTGAGCAAGCGCGACTTCATGCACGGTGGCGACGTGTTGTTCAACGGCCGCCCGGTGCGCTACGTGGTGCCGGCATCCGCGGTGCGCGATGGCATTGTCTACGTGACCGAGGACCGCAAGGTCGAGGGCTTCTTCGAGACCCAATCGATCGCCAACAACATTTACTTCGGCCTGCTCGCCAAGCTGCGCGGCAAGCGCCCGCTGGTGTCGCGCACGGAGGCGGCCGACGTCGGCACACACTGGATCAAGTTGCTCAACATCCGTGCGATCAGCAAAGACGTGAAGGCGATCGAACTGTCGGGTGGCAATCAGCAGAAGGTGGTGATCGCCAAGTCGCTGATCCAGGAGCCTGAACTGATCATCTTCGACGAGCCGACGCGCGGCGTGGACGTCGGTGCCATCACCGAAATCCATGAGCTGATCAACCGGCTCGCCGACGAAGGCAAGGCGGTCGTTGTCATTTCATCCTACCTGCCGGAGATCATGGCGCTGTCGGACCGCATCCTGGTGCAGCGCATGGGCAAGGTCGTGGAGGAGTATTCGGCGCTCGAGGCGACCGAAGAGAAGATCATGTATGCGGCAATCCACTAGTAGTCCGTTCCACTAAAACAAATACATATTAAGCCACACCGAGGTCGAACTTGTTCCAACGAAATACTACTGGCGACGCATTGATCTCTGCGATGCCTTTGAGGATGCGTTGTTTCAGATCGTCTTTGGATGTGAC
>JANYBQ010000353.1 GCA_025360705.1 Betaproteobacteria bacterium
CGTGGTCTTCGGTGTATTTGATTGCCATGCAAGTTCTCCTGGAAATGGGTGAAATGGATTGCTGAAAGGAAAAAAACGCAGTCCTGGTTTGATCCGCGGCTTAGCCGCGGAAATAGCGGTTCGGCACAAACGGCATAGTGACCACCTCCATCGGGACCAGTTTGCCGCGCACCACCGCGTTCAGTTTTGTGCCCAGGGCGGAATGCCCCGTATGCACATACCCCATGGCGATTGGCTGGTTGATGCTGGGCGCCAACAACCCGCTGGTCACTTCGCCAACGGCGTTGCCGTTCATGTCCTGCAAGGCAGTGTGGTCGCGTACCGGGATGCGCTCCAGCGCTTTGAGTCCCACCCGTTTGCGCAGCGCTGCGCCCCGCCCGCCGGCCAGCTGCGCCAGCACAATTGCGGCACCCGGAAAGTCGCCCGCGCGTGCGCCATCGGCGCGCCGGACTTTCTGGATGGCCCAGTTCAGATTGGCTTCCACCGGCGTCGTAGTCGTGTCGAGGTCATTGCCATACAGGCACAGGCCGGCTTCAAGCCGCAGCGAGTTGCGTGCGCCCAGGCCGACGGGTTTTACTTCACTCTGGGCAAGCAAACTGCGCGCCAGCAAATCGGCCTGGTCCTGGTGCACCGAGATCTCGAAGCCGTCTTCACCGGTGTAACCACTACGCGTCACAAAACATGCAACTTGCCGGCTTGTGCCCTGGTCGTCGCAGGCGATGTTGAATGCGCCTCCATTCATGAACATGAGCTTTTCAATGCCCGGAGAAAGTCTTTGCATCACGGTCACCGCCTGCGGTCCCTGGAGTGCCAGCAGCGCCAGTTCCGGGCACGGGACAACGTCGCAACGTGTCCCGATATGCGACTGGATGTGCGCCAAATCGGCCACCTTGCAAGCGCCGTTGACGATGACAAAAATATCGCCGCCGCTGGAATAACCGCGATTGACCAACATCAGGTCGTCCAGAATACCGCCAGTCTCGTTCAGCAACAGGCCGTAGCGCTGTTTGCCAACCGGCAGATCGATCACGTCCACCGGCATCAGGGACTCGAATGCGGTAGCTGCATAGGGCCCAATTAGCCGTAGTTGGCCCATGTGCGATACGTCGAACAGGCCGGCGGCGGACCGCGTGTGCAGGTGCTCCGCCATCACGCCAGCGGGATATTGCACCGGCATCGAATAACCGGCGAAAGGCACCATACGCGCGCCCAGTTCCAGATGCAGTTGGTGCAGCGGTGTGTGCAATAGCGGGGCGCTTGCAAGGGTTGGGTCAGGGTGAAACAAGAAATCTCCAGGGGCAAGTCGTAATCCATGACATGCGCCATGGGCTGCCCCCGCTGTCCGTGGTACCTGAGAGATTCACCGCGTTGGCGGCTTGCTCCTTCGGTGGACTGCATCGAGATGCAGCCTCTCTCCAGTGGGGAACGCCTCCAGGTATGGCTACCCGCAAGGCGGTTGTCAGTCCTTTTGCCTGAGCGTTCATACCGCTGAAATCAGCCGCATTGCGCCTTCGGCGGTCTCCTCGGGGAAGACTCTCTCCTGACGTCGCCGATTGTATAGCGGCTTTTTTGCCAAGCTGGGAAAGACTGGTTCGGTAACCAGCGCGACAGCCCTGCTAATGAACGTTACATCCCCGCGTAATTCGGTCCGCCGCCGCCTTCCGGCGTGACCCACACGATGTTCTGCGTCGGGTCTTTAATGTCGCAGGTCTTGCAGTGCACGCAGTTCTGCGCATTGATCTGCAAGCGGTCGGTGTTGTCTTCGTTCTTCACGAACTCGTACACACCGGCTGGACAATAACGCGCCTCGGGGCCAGCGAATTTGGCCAGGTTGATCTGCACCGGCACGCTGGCGTCCTTCAGCGTCAGGTGCGTCGGTTGCTGCTCTTCATGGTTGGTGTTGCTGATGAACACGCTGGACAGGCGGTCGAAGGTCAGCTTGCCATCGGGCTTGGGGTAGACGATGGGCGTGCATTCGGCGGCCGGTTTCAGGTATAGATGGTCGGGTTTGTCGCGGTGCAGGGTCCAGGGAATATTGCCTTTGAGCGCGAATTGCTCGATGCCATTCATCATGGTGGCAACCGCCAGCCCCTTCTTGAACCAGGTCTTGAAATTGCGCGCCTTGTTGAGTTCGGTGTAGAGCCAGCTTTTCTCGAACGCGGCCGGATAGGCGCTGAGTTCGTCGTGCTGGCGTCCGCTGGTCACGGCCTCGTAAGCGGCTTCGGCGGCCAGCATGCCGGTCTTGATGGCGGCATGGCTGCCCTTGATACGGCTCACGTTGAGGTAACCCGCCTCGCAGCCCACCAGCGCGCCGCCGGGGAACACGGTCTTGGGCAGGGACATAAGTCCGCCGGCGGTGATTGCGCGGGCGCCGTACGACAGGCGTTTGGCCGGCCTCAGGCCCTGGTCCTGGCCTTCGAAATACCAGCGGATGTTGGGGTGGGTTTTCCAGCGCTGGAACTCCTCGAACGGGCTCAGGTACGGGTTGCTGTAGTCCAGCCCGGTGATGAACCCAAGCGCGATCTTGTTGTCTTCGGCGTGGTACAAAAAAGCGCCGCCATAGGTTGCGTTGTCCATCGGCCAGCCGGCGGTGTGCAACACGAACCCGGGCTGGTGGCGCTTCGGATCGATCTCCCACAACTCCTTGACGCCCAGTCCATACGTCTGCGGGTCCTTGCCTGCGTCGAGCTTGAATTTGGCTATTAGCTGGCGGCCCAGATGGCCGCGTGAGCCCTCGGCGAATATGGTGTATTTGCCGTGCAGTTCCATGCCGATCTGGAAGTTCTCGCTTGGCTCGCCGTCCTTGCCAACGCCCATGTTGCCGGTGGCTACGCCCTTGACAGAACCGTTGTCGTTGTACAGCACCTCGGCTGCGGGGAAGCCCGGAAATATCTCCACCCCCAGACCTTCGGCTTGTTGCGCCAGCCAGCGTGTAAGCGCCCCCAGGCTGATGATGTAGTTGCCATGGTTTTGCAAGCAACCCGGCAGCAGGAAGTTGGGTGTGCGAAACGACGATTTTTCTCCGAGAAAAACCATCGCGTCGCCGGTGACGGGCTGGTTCAACGGAGCGCCGAGCTCTTTCCAATCCGGGAACAACTCCGTCAGCGCCCTTGGGTCCACGATAGCGCCCGAGAGTATGTGCGCGCCGGGCCCCGAGCCCTTTTCCAACACCACAACCGATAGTTCCTTGCCGCCGGCCGCCGCCAACTGTTTCAGGCGTATGGCCGCAGCCAGGCCGCCCGGGCCGCCACCGACTACGACGACGTCGTATTCCATGGCTTCGCGCGGTCCGAACTGCTCGATGATTTGTTGTGGGGTCATGGTGAATGATTGAATGGTTTGGTGCGACTGGTGTTGTCGTGTGACCCTGATTTTAGTTAAGACCAATTGAGAGTGCTGTAGCTCTTTCTTGAAACTGCGTTCTATACCGGTCCACCAAAGGCAAAGGCCATAATCGGCGCATCGTTTTGTTACCTGGAGATTGCGGCCATGGCCTACAGCATTGATCTATCCGGCCGCGTGGCCTTTATTACCGGCGCGTCCGGCGGACTGGGCGCGCAGTTCGCGCGAACCCTATCGGCGGCGGGTGCGGCGGTGGTACTGGCCAGTCGACGGCTGGAAAAACTCAAGGAGTTGCGCGCCGAGATAGAGGGCGCCGGCGGAGACGCCCATGTGGTGGAGCTGGACGTAACCGATCACGACTCGATCAAATCGGCGGTGGCGCATGCGGAGACCGAAGTTGGTTCGATCGACATCCTGATCAACAACTCGGGTGTCAGCACAACCCAGCGTTTGCAGGACGTATCGGTACAGGACTACGACTTTGTATTCGACACCAACGTCAAAGGCGCGTTTTTTGTTGCGCAGGAAGTCGGCAAACGCATGCTGGCGCGCGCCAAGGGCGCCGCGCCGGGCACGTATACCGGCGGCCGCATAGTCAACATTGCGTCGATGGCGGGCCTGCGCGCGTTGCCGCAGATTGGCATCTATGCCATGAGCAAAGCGGCTGTAATCCACATGACCCGCGCGATGGCGGTGGAGTGGGGCAAGTTCGGCATCAACGTCAACGCACTTTGCCCTGGCTATATCGACACGGAAATAAACCACCACCACTGGCAGACCGAACAGGGCAAGAAGCTGATTCAGATGTTGCCGCGCAAACGGGTGGGCCAGGCCAAGGATCTGGACGCGGTGCTGGTCATGTTGTGTTCCAACGAAAGCCATTTGGTGAATGGCGCCGTGATCGCGGCGGACGACGGATTCTCGGCATGAGACTGGAGCTTGCGGAACGCAAGAAACTGGTGTTCGATCGGACTATGTCGATTCGCTGGGGCGACATGGATGCGATGGACCACCTCAACAACACGAGTTACTTCGTCAGCTGATCACGCGCCGGGTTTGTCGTGTTTGGGCCGGGGCACACGCCCCATCAAATAGAACTCGGGGTTAGGCATCATGCTGCTCATGTTGGCCACGCGGTTGGACAGCCCAAAGAAGGCCGTGATGGCGCCAATGTCCCAGATGTCCTCGTCGCTGAACCCGTGGGTGTGCAATGTCACAAAGTCGGCATCGTCGATTTCCGCTGAACGCTGGCACACCTTCATCGCAAAGTCCAGCATGGCGCGCTGGCGCGGCGTGATGTCGGCCTTGCGGTAGTTGACAGCCACCTGATCGGCGACCAGCGGTTTCTTCTCGACGATGCGCAAAATGGCGCCATGCGCCACCACGCAATACAGGCAGCTGTTGGCGGCACTCGTCGTGGTGACGATCATTTCCCGGTCCCCCTTGGTCAGGCTCGATTCTTCGCGCAGCATCAAGGCATCGTGGTAGGCAAAAAACGCTCGCCACTCTGCTGGCCGGCGCGCCAGCGCCAGAAATACATTGGGAATGAAGCCGGATTTTTCCTGCACCTCCAGCACCTTGGCCTTGATGTCTTCGGGCAGGTCATTGAGTTCCGGGGCAGGGTAGCGGGGGGTGGTCATGGTGCAACGATCTCCAGTTTTGGGAAGTAGGTTCTGTAACGCGCTGCGTCGCGCGTTAGCAGCCGCAGTTTGCCGATCAGTGCATGCGCGCCGATGTAGAAGTCCGGCATGGGCGAGGTCTTCAGACCTTTTGTCAGGCGATAAATCCTGAAAGCCTGACCAGCCAGGAAAGCCGCGTCCCAGGGCAAGGCCTCACGGACCAGCGGTAACGTCGCCAGCGTCGCTTCCAGGTCGGCCGCGCGCTCGAAACGCGGGCTGATTTCAGCCAGGATGATGGGGTTGATGATGAGCGGTGCACGCCTTCCCAATTGATCGAGTTGGTCGAGCGACCACTCGGCCCAGCGCGGATCGTTGGCTAGCACGTCGATCAGCACGCAGCTGTCCACCAATGTCGCGGGCTCGAAGCCGCGTTGGAGGTAACGCGCATCCGGTTCGCGTACTTTCGGCACGGCCTTGGACACCATTCCCTCAGCCGCGCAGAAACGCCATGAATTCGTCGGTGCCCATGCCCTTGAACTGCGTCGCGTTGGCGCTGCCGCGTACGCGCTCGAACGCCGAACGCAGGCTGGCAGCGGCTTGCATCACGGGCCGGATGACCACCTCGCCATTGGCCCGAACCTCGAATTCGACTTCGCTGTGCGGATGCAGACCCGCCTGCTCGCGCACCGATTGGGGAATGGTGACCTGACCTTTGCTGGTAATTTTCATGATTCTTACTTTTTAAAGTAAGAATATTACCGGAAATTTGTGTACTGTGCCTTCGCGCCAACGCGGCACAAATCAAGCGCCGGATTGCGAGTCGATGCGAAATTGCGATCATTGGGAACACGGTACGAAATAATACGTAGCGAATTACGTAGTATCTTCAAAGCCTCAACCAAGGAGACCTGTGTGAACAAGATATTTCCCTCTGCTGCGGCAGCACTCAAAGGCATTGTTCGGGACGGGCAATTATTGGCCGTTGGCGGCTTTGGGTTGTGCGGCATTCCCGAGGCGCTGATAGACGCGCTGCGCGACAGCGCTGTAAAAAACCTGACGGTCATTTCCAACAACGCTGGGGTCGACGGTTTCGGTCTTGGCAAGTTGCTGGAAACGCACCAGATCAAACGCATGATTTCAAGCTACGTGGGCGAGAACAAGGAGTTCGAGCGCCAGTACCTGGCGGGAGAGCTTGAGCTGGAGTTCACGCCCCAGGGGACGCTGGCTGAAAAACTGCGCGCCGGCGGCGCCGGTATTCCGGCGTTTTTTACCAAGACCGGCGTTGGCACGATGGTGGCCGAAGGAAAGGAATTGCGCGAATTCGACGGCGAAACCTATGTGATGGAACGCGCGCTTGTTCCCGAGGTTTCGCTGGTCAAGGCGCATCGCGCCGACAAGTCGGGCAACCTGCAGTTTCGCTACACCGCGCGCAACTTCAATCCTGCCGTGGCGATGGCCGGCAAACTCACGGTGGTGGAAGTCGAGGAGATTGTCGAGACCGGTACGCTGGTTCCCGACCAGGTGCATCTGCCGGGAATCTATGTACACCGCATCGTGCTGAACGCCAGTCCGGAAAAGCGCATCGAGAAGCGCACCATCCGCGCCGCGACGGCTGCTTGAGCCCGCAGAAAAATCATTTCGATACGACACACAGCAACAAGCAATCAACAGGAGCACTTCATGGGCTGGACTCAAGAACAAATGGCGGCGCGGGCCGCGCAGGAACTCGAAGACGGTTTTTACGTCAATCTGGGCATTGGTATTCCGACGCTGGTGGCGAACTTCGTCCCGGCGGACAAAGAGGTATGGTTGCAGAGCGAAAACGGCATGCTTGGCATCGGGCCGTTTCCGACCGAAGACCAGGTGGATGCAGACCTGATCAACGCCGGCAAGCAAACTGTTACCACCATACCGGGCTCTTCGATTTTCGGCAGCCACGACAGCTTCGCGATGATCCGCGGCGGCAAGATCAACCTGAGCATCCTGGGCGCCATGCAGGTCAGCGAAAAAGGCGATCTGGCCAACTGGATGATCCCCGGCAAGATGGTCAAAGGCATGGGCGGCGCGATGGACCTGGTGGCAGGCGTCAAACGCGTGATCATCCTGATGGAACACGTGGCGAAAAAGAAGGACGGCACGATCGACCTGAAGATCCTGCCGCAATGCACCTTGCCGCTGACAGGAGTGGGTGTCGTCAATCGCATCATCACCGACATGGCCGTCATGGACGTGACTCCGCAGGGGCTTACGGTGGTGGAACTGGCGCCAGGCGTTACGCGCGAAGAATTGCAGGCGAAGACGGGCGTGACGCTGCACTGAAGCCCAACGCGCGCAAGCGTGCGACAGAAAAGCGACAGCCGCCGCGCAGACCAAGGAGATGACGTGGACCAGACGACTTCGAGCGACAAATATGCAGGGCTGATCAGCGCGCTGAGCGAAGTCGGCTCGCAGCCTTTATGGGATCGCTATCACCGGCTGACCCGGCGTGAGCCGTCCGCGGCCGACGCGCCCTTTCACTGGGCCTGGAGCGTCATGGAGCCCTTGATTGAACGCGCCACGCGCGAAGTGTCGATGCAAGACGCGGAGCGGCGCGTGTTGCTGCTTGCGCATCCGGCGTTTCCGGAGTCGGCCGCCACCACCACTAACCTGTCGTCCGGTCTGCAGACTTTGCTGCCGGGCGAAGTGGCGCGGGCCCATCGCCATACCCTGCAGGCGATTCGTTTTGTGATGGATGGCGGGGGCGCGGTTACCAGCGTGAACGACCAGCGTTGTCCGATGCACGAAGGCGACCTGGTGCTGACGCCCGCATGGACCTGGCATGAACACGTGCATCCGGGTAGTGGACGCGTGGTGTGGTTCGACGGGCTCGACCTGCCACTGTGCCGCTACCTGGACACGGTGTTCCTCGAAATCGCGGGTGCCGACAAGGTCGCGGTTGACCCGTTGCCAACCCGTGCACCGGCGCTGCGCAAAGGCGCCGTCATATTGTCTCCGGATGCTTTCGACACGCGTTGCGAGAACTCGAGCAAATTCCGCTACGCGCGCGAGCGCGCATGGAGCGCCTTGCTGGACGCAGTGCCGGAGCAGGACGGAAGCCGCCTGCTGCGTTACGTCAATGGCGATAGCCAGGGCGCGGTGCTGCCCACGCTCGACTGTTATCTTTTGGCCTGTGCAGCCAACCAGCCCACGCGTGCTTATCGCAGCACCAGCAATGCGGTGTGCGTGGTGGCGCAGGGCAATGGAAGCAGTCAGGTGGGCAACAAAACCATTGTGTGGAAGCAGAAAGATGTCTTTACGGCGCCGCACTGGAACTGGATCAGCCACACCGCATCCGAAGAAGCGGTGATCTTCATGATGACCGACCGCGAGCTGCTGGCCTCGCTTGGTTATCTTCGTGACGAAGAAGCAAACCCATGAAAATTTGCCGATTCAACGGCGGCCGGCTGGGCGTCGTGCAAGACGGCGAAGTGTTCGATGTCACAAGCGTGCTCGACCTGCTCCCGGCACAGCGTTATCCCTTGCCGCAGAAAGACCTGTTGATCGAGGCTTTGCCTCAGCTGAAGGTTCCATTGCGGCAGGCTATGACCAATGCAAAACGTTATGCGGTGGCGGATGTTTCTTTTCTGTCGCCGGTGGCCAATCCGGGGAAAATCATCGGCGCGCCGATCAACTACAAAGCCCATGTGAAAGAGAGTCGGAAAGACCCGGGAATCGCCCATGGCCGGTCGGTAACCTCGATTGGCGACTGGGGCATGTTTCTCAAGGCCGGGAGTTCCCTGATCGGCTGCGGACAGGAGATTGAATTGCGTTTCGCCGACCGTCGCAATGACCATGAAGTGGAACTGGGTGTGGTGATCGGTTCGGTCTGCCGCAACGTGAAGCGCGACGTTGCGATGGCGCATGTTGCGGGCTACTCGATCGCCTTGGACATGACCTTGCGCGGACCGGAATTCCAGTGCTTTCGAAAATCGATCGATAGTTATTCCGTGCTCGGTCCCTGGCTTGTAACCGCCGATGAGATAAGCGATCCGGATCAGCTCGATTTGTGGCTCAGGGTCAACGGCGAGATGCGCCAACGATCGAATACCCGCCACCTGGTGTTCGACATCGCGCGGCTGATTGAATTCGCATCGTCGTTTTACACACTCAATCCCGGCGACATCATCATGTCCGGCACCCCCGAGGGCGTCGGTCCCGTCAAGCCGGGCGACCTGATCGAAGCGGGCATAGAGCGGATTGGAAATTTTTCCATCCGCGTGGCCCCGGAATATTTTCACTAACCGAAAGACAGGTATCCATGGCTTCTTATAAGGTTCTCGGCATTTGCGGAAGCCTGCGCAAAAAATCCTACAACCGCTTGGCTCTGCAGGCCGCCGCCGAGCTGATGCCCAACAGCATGCAGTTGACGATCGCCGACTACAGCGAAATTCCGCTGTACAACCAGGACGTGCAAGACCGGGGTATCCCGGCCGCGGTAACCAGGTTCGGGGAAGAGATCAGGACAGCCGATGCGTTGCTGATCGCCAGCCCCGAATACAACTTCTCGATCTCGGGTGTTTTGAAAAACGCGATCGACTGGATGACCCGCATTCCGGTACAGCCCTTCAAGGACAAACCGGTGGCACTGATTTCGGCAACTGGCGGCCCGGTCGGCGGAGCGCGTCATCAATACGAGCTGCGCAAGGTTCTGGGCAGCCAGGATGCACTGGTATTGACCCGGCCGGAAATTTTTATCGGCGCGTGCTACACCAGGTTCGATGCTTCCGGCAAGTTGATCGATGAGGCAACACGCAAGCTGCTGGCCGACCAGATGCTGGCGTTCGAAAGCTGGATCGCCCGGCTGGCGCGCGTGTAGCGGCAACCGGAAAGGGTGCGCGACAAAGTGCGCTGAAGAGGCTTTTCGCGGATATTTTTACAAGGAGACAAGCAATGAAAAAATTATTTTTACGCCGGACACTCGCAGCGCTGGCAGGCGCCGTGATGCTGATGGCGCCGGTGGCGTTTGCACAGAACGCGATCAGGATCGGCATCATTACCGACAAGGTCGGCCCCAGCAAAGGTTACGCCGAGCCGATTACGCAAGGCGCGACTTACGCGGTCAAGGAACTGAATGCGAAGGGCGGCGTGCTCGGGCGCCAGATAGAGCTGCTGGTGGAAGACGACCAGAGCAAGCCGGACGTTTCCGCCACCGTTGCGCGTAAGCTGGTCGATGCGGGAGTCGTGTTCATTCTTTCGGTCTCGGTCTCGCCGGCAACGCAGCAGGCGCAATCGGTCACGATGGAGACCAAAACGCCGCACATGACGCCCTCCAATAGCGGCGACACCCTGACGACGCAGATCAGCAACCCCAACTTCTGGCAAACCGGACCGTTGGGATCGACACAGATCGCAACCTTGCTTTCCTACGCGCGCAACAAGAACTTCAAACGTGTTGCGCTGATATCCGACAACTCCGAACTGGGCCAGATCACCGCGCGTTTCTTTAAGGCCGGACTGGAGAAAAGCAACATTCAGGTGGTCAGCGAAGAAGTGGTGCCGCAAGGTTCCACCACTGCCGATCCGCAGATGCAGAAGGTGCGGGCCGCTACTCCGGACGCCCTGTTCATGGCGGGTGTGACAACACCCGAGAACGCGCTGGTGCTGCGTTCCTACCGCCAGCTTGGTTTGAAAATGCCGCTGCTGGCCGGCTACAACCTTTCGGTGCCGGTGTACTCGTCGGTTGCCAAAGGGCTGCTCGACGGCGTGGCGTTCGTGGATGCCTTCGACCCCGCCAAGCCCGAGGCGCAACGATTCATCGAAGCCTTCAGGAAAGACACCGGAACCGCGCCGTACAACCTGCACGGTTATGGCTACGACGGAATCATGCTGGTGGCCGATGCGATTAAACGCGCCGGCAGCACCGACAAGGACAAGGTGCGCGAGGCCATGCAGGCCACCAGGTCCTGGCAGGGCGGCGTGATGGGCGGCGTTGGGTCCGGCTATGGCTTCGTGGATGGCAAACGTACCGGTTTCGATACCAATGGCATGGTGGTTCGCGTGTATGAAGGTGATGTTCAGGGCAAGGTTGTGCACGTCGGAGCGAAGTGAACGACTTCCTTGAGCTGGTCGTCAGTTCCACCGCCAGCGGCTGTGTTTACGCGCTAGTCGCGCTGTCCTACCTGTTGATTACGCGGCCTACCGGCATCATCAATTTCGCGGTCGGCGAGTGGTCCATGCTGGCCGCTTTTGGCGGCTTTCTCGCGCTGTCGCGCTTCGAGGTGCCGTATGCGGTGGGCATGGTCATCGTGTTGGTGGCGATGTTCGCGGTCGGCTGGGCTACCGAGCGCGTCGCCGTGCGGGGCTTGGTGGAACGCGGCGCTCCTGCGCTGGCGCCCATCCTGGCCTTGCTGGGGATGCTGGTGGTATTCCGCGAGCTGGTGTCCCTGAGCATTGGACCCGATCCGCAGCCGGTGCCGCCGGCCTTCGGTTTTGGACGCCTTGAACTCGGTCTCGTGGCCGGCTCGTACCAAAGCTTTTTCATCATCGTGGTGACGCTGTCGGTATTTGCGGCAGTCTGGTATTTTTTTGAACGCACGCTGGCGGGCAAGTCGTTCGAGGCGGTTGCCATCGATCGGCGTGCCGCGGCGCTGATGGGCATCAATCTCCGGCGCGTGACCTCCGTGGCATTTGCCGCCAGCGCGACTGTCGCGGCGCTGGCTGGGCTGCTGGTGGCGCCCAATGTGTCGGCCCATTACCTCATGGGTTTACCGCTCGCGATTCAGGGTTTTACGGCTTTGGTCATCGGCGGAGTGGGCCGGGTCGAGGGCGCTCTGCTGGGTGGCCTTATCCTCGCGTTCACCGAGCAGTTCACCGTGCGTTATGCGCCGGTGGCGCCCGGTCTGGCGATGGGCGTGCCACTGGTGTTGCTGATCTTTTTTCTGTTGCTGCGTCCAACCGGACTGCTGCGCGCCCGCGAGGCGCGCGCATGAAGTCGCTCGCCGGGTTCGTGTTGGCCGCGGTGGTGTTGTCGGGCGTCGCTTTCGTGCTCGGGTCGTACCAGACCGATGTCTACCGCAAGCTGCTGCTTTGGATAACGCTTGCGCTGGGCTACAACTTCCTGTTTGGCATTGCCGGTCAGATCGCTTTTTCGCACTTTACTTTTTACGGAATCGGCGCCTACGCGGTGCTGATCCTGCTGTTCAAGGTCGGCCTGCCTTTACCGCTCGCCGTGTTGGCGGGCGTGGCATTGTGTGTCGTGCTGGCATTGGTGGTGGCGATTCCGGCCACAAGGCTCGAAGGCTTCTATCTGGCGCTGGCAACGCTGGCGTTTGCCCAGCTGTTTCTAGTGGTGCTTAGCGAAGGAGGTTCGGTGACGGGAGCCGCCGGCGGCCTTGCGAACTACCGGCTACCCGACGTATTCGGCGTGCGCGTCGCGGGCCCCTGGTATACGGTGGTAATTGTTGTATTGCTGCTGGCCACGATGGCCATCTTGTGGCGGCTCGACCGGTCCTGGTTCGGGCGCGCTTGCCGGGCGGTACGCGACAACCCCGAAGCGGCGCGGGCCATGGGCGTCAACGTCGCGCGCACCAGGATTGCGGCCTACGCCATCACCAGCGCGCTGGCGGGAGTCGCGGGCATGGTGTACGCGTTTGTCGACAACACGGTAAACCCGCCGATTTTTGGCCTGGAAAATTCGTTTCTTTTGTTGTTCATGGTGATTGTCGGCGGCAGCGGGCGCCATGCGGGCGCCATCGTGGGCGCAGCGCTGCTGTATTTGATGCCGTTTGTACTGTCGCCGCTGATTGGGCACCACCATGCGTTGGTGTTTGGCGTAGTCATGGTCGCGGTGGTGCAATTCCAGCCTAAGGGCCTGATCGGAGTGTGGGACTGGCTACGGTCCAGAAACACGCCGCGCGCCGTGAATGTGCCGACACGCGGCGCGGAGCTGCGCCGATGAGCGCGGCGATCCTGCTTCAAATCGCGGGCCTGACCATGCGCTTCGGCGGTCTGGTGGCGGTGGCCGATCTGGACCTGGACGTGCGCGCGGGCGAGATTCTAGGAGTGATAGGTCCCAACGGCGCCGGCAAGAGCACCACTTTCAACATGCTCGCGGGCGCTCTTGCGCCAACTGCCGGCACGCTGGCTTTCGATGGTGAATCGCTGCTGGGTCTGCCGACCCACGCGTTTGCCGCGCGCGGCATCATGCGCACCTTCCAGCACAACAAACCTTTTAACAGCATGTCGGTACGCGAGAACATCATGGTCGGCATGCACACGCGTATCGGACATTCCTTGTGGCGTGTGCTGGCGGGAACTTCGCGCGCAGTGCAAACCGAGCGCGATGCAGCGCAACGCGCCGATGCGCTGGTGGAGTTCGTGGGCCTGGGCGAATGGCGCGATGCCGATGTCTCCACGCTGTCGTTTGGACAGGGCCGCCTGCTGGAAATCGCGCGTGGCCTGGCGGCGGAGCCGCGGCTCATGATGTTCGACGAACCGGCCGCGGGGCTTACGTCGGCCGAGTGTGACCGCTTGTCCGAGATCATCCGTCAAATAGCGCAACGCGGCATCGCCGTGTTGCTGATCGAACACGACATGCGCTTCCTGATGGCGCTGGCGGACCGCGTGGCGGTGCTTGACTTCGGACGCAAGATAGCGCAGGGCACACCGGCCGAAGTGCGTGCCAACGCGGCGGTTGTGGCGGCCTATCTCGGCGACCTGGGAGCAATCGGATCCGCGAATACCGTCAAGGGAGCCGCGGGCGGTGCTTGATGTTGCCGATCTGTGCGCGGGCTACGGGCACGGCCCCGTGGTGCAGAACATCCACATGACAGTCGGGCGAGGCGAAACGGTGGCTCTGCTGGGCCCTAACGGGGCGGGCAAATCGACATTGCTGGCTGCGCTGTCGGGCACCCTGCGTGAACGCAGCGGATGCGCCCGGATGGACGGTGTCGACCTGGTGCAGCTACCGACGCACGCCATCGTGGGCCACGGATTGGTCCAGGTTCCCGAAGGGCGCCGCATGTTCGCGCCGCTGTCGGTACAGGACAACCTGCGTCTGGGCACCGTACGCCTTGCCGGACGCAAGCCAAGCCTGGTGCAGGCGCGCTTCGACTACGTTTACAGCATGTTTCCGCGGCTTGCCGAACGGCGGCGGCAACTGGCGGGAACTTTGTCGGGGGGCGAGCAACAAATGGTGGCGATAGGGCGCGCCCTGATGTCGTCGCCGCGGGTATTGTTGCTGGATGAGCCCTTTTTAGGTCTGGCACCCATGGTCGCTGAGGAGATTCGCAACGCGCTGAACGTGTTGCGCGGCAATGGCCTGACGATGCTGTTGGTGGAGC
>JANYBQ010000376.1 GCA_025360705.1 Betaproteobacteria bacterium
AAGCTGGTGGCCGAGCGCTTGTGGCTGTTGCTGCGCCGGGTCCAGGGACTGGGCGTCAAAACCATCACCGGCGACATCGTGCTGGACCATAGCGCGTTTGTTTTGCCGGCAAGCGATCCGGCGGATTTTGACGGTGAGCCGCTGCGCCCCTACAACGTATCGCCCGACGCCTTGTTGCTGAACTACAAATCGGTGGTCATGACCTTTACGCCAGACCGCACCGTGAACACGGCGCAGGTTCAATTCGACCCGCCGCTGGCCGGCGTTGCAGAACAAACCAGCGTGCCCTTGTCCAGCGGTGAATGCGGCGACTACCGTGCCACGCTGCGCGCCGATTTTTCCGACCCGAAACGTATTCGGTTCGGCGGAACTTACCCCGCCGCCTGTCTGGAAAAAGTCTGGCCAGTCGCTTACGCCGACCCAAAAAGTTATGCCGCGCGCGCGGTCGAAGGCATGTGGCTGGAGATGGGCGGAAAACTGGGCGGCACGGTGCATGACGGGAAGGTCTCCACCCCCGCGGGCGCAGCCGCGACGCCGGCATTCGAAGTCAGTTCGCCCACGCTGGCCGAGGTCATACGCGACGTCAACAAATACAGCAACAACGTGATGGCACAGCAGCTGTTCCTGACCCTGAGCCTGCCCGCCCGCACCTCTGGCGGCAGCGGCGTGGCAACACTGGAGGCTTCGCGCGAGGTCATCAAGCGCTGGTGGCAGGAGCGCATAACCGGCGCCGAGGCTCCGCTGATGGATAACGGGTCGGGTCTGTCGCGTAACGAACGCATCAGCGTACAGGCGCTGGGACGTTTGTTGCAGACCGCCTACCTGTCGCCGCAGATGCCGGAACTGATGTCGTCCTTGCCGCTAGCGGGCGTGGACGGCACGCTGCGCCGCAACCGCAGCAAAGCCTACGGCAGCGCGCACCTGAAGACCGGCAGCCTGCGCGACGTGGTGGCCGTGGCCGGTTATGTGCATGCCGCCAGCGGCCGGCGGTATGTGCTGGTGGCGCTGGTCAACCACGCCAATGCCGACGCCGCGCGTCCCGCGATCAATGCCTTGCTGGACTGGGCCGTGAAAGACAATTGACGCCGCTTGTCATCCCGCAGCCGACGCCCGTTGCAAGCGGTCGCGCACCGCATCCCAGTCCGGCGTCGGGGGCGGAGCTTCCACCCAGATCAGCTTGACGCCATGCGCATCGAAATCGCGCAGCACCGCGAATAGCTGCCGGGCCGTGGTGGCGGCATCGTCGGGCATGCGCCGGCGCACCACACCGGATGACTTCGAGCGCAGCACTACACGCGCGTACACCGCGATCACCGTTCCCGCGCGGTCGATGTCGGAGCCCAGCAGATTCAGCGCGGTCTGCAATGCACCCGCGTCCATCAGACGCAGCTTGGCTTTAGGCGCGTAGTGGGCATCCAATGTTCCGGAAGCTCTGGGGGTGGGCGCATCTTCTGCGGCGGCTTGCTCCAGCGTTAAGACGCTCTGGCCGCAGGCCGCGCCGATCTGGTCCGGCGTGATGGCGCCAGGGCGCAGCAACACCGGCGCGCCACGCGTGCAATCGATGATGGTGGACTCGATGCCCACGGTGCAGGCACCGCCGTCGAGAATCGGCAGTGGCTCGCCAAACTCGCCTTGCACATGGGCCGCCGTGGTCGGGCTGACCCGGCCGAACTGGTTGGCGCTGGGGCCGGCAAGACCCATCACGCCCAGCGCGCGGCAGGTGCGCAACAAGGCCTGTGCCACCGGGTGCGCCGGGCAACGCAGGCCGATCGAATCCTGGCCGCCGGCGGCGGCGTTACCTACGCCGGTTCGGCGCGGCAGGATCAGCGTCAAGGGTCCGGGCCAGAAGGCCTGCATGAGGTGCTGCGCGAAGACAGGCACATCAGCGGCGAAATGCGCCACGCCGGCGGCCCCCTGATGTTCGTCGTCCAGATGCACGATCAGGGGATGGTTGCTGGGCCGGCCCTTGGCCTGGAAAATTTTCGCGACTGCGCTGTCATTGCCGGCATCGGCGCCCAGTCCGTACACCGTCTCGGTGGGAAACGCGACCAACTCACCCGCCTTGAGCGCGGCGGCGGCGACGTCGATGGCCCCGGTGGCAGACCCGTCCAGAATCATGGCGCGTGCGTTCTTCGCGTCAAACGTCGAATGGAAGACCCAGCAGCGCCGCCGCTTGGGCGGCCGTGACTTTCACCTGCGCAGCATGGTCGCCGGTGATGGTCAGATGCCCCATCTTTCGCCCGGCGCGCGGCTCGCGCTTGCCGTATAGATGCAGATGGGTGCCCGGCAAAGCCAATATCGCAGCCCAGTCGGGAGTAATGCAGGAAACACTCGCCGCGGACGAGGGCGGCGCGAGCCATAAATCCCCCAACAGGTTCAGCATGATCGCCGGGCTATGCTGGCGCGGCTGGACCAGCGGCAAGCCCGCCAGCGTATGGACCTGCAGGTCGAACTGCGACTGGTCGCACGCGTCGATGGTGTAGTGGCCGCTGTTATGCGGGCGTGGCGCAATCTCGTTGACCAGCAAGGCGCCCTGCACGACGAAAAATTCGACGCACAACACGCCCACGTATTGCAAGCCCTGGGCAATCGCCCTGGCCGCTTCGATCGCCTGCGCGGCCAAACCGGCCGGCAGACTGCCATCGAACACTTCGGTCACGGCCAGGATGCCGGCGCGGTGCAAATTTCGCTGCACGGAGAAGTTGACCATGGCGCCATCCCAGCCCCGCGCCACGATCACCGAACACTCGGCATCGAGCACCAGCTGCTGTTCCAGCACACAGGACACATTCCGCAGTGCGGCCCAGGCCGCGTCGAGTTCCGCCCGGTCTTTGACGCTTATCTGGCCTTTCCCGTCATAGCCCATGCGGGTGGTCTTCAGGATGCCCGGCAACAGGTGATCGCCAATGTCAGCCAACTGTTCCAGCGTAGCGATCGCTGCATAAGGCGCGCAGGGCACGCCACAAGCGGCGAAATGCGCTTTTTCGCGCGCCCGGTCCTGTGCAATCGCCAGCGCGAGGGCGCAAGGCGCAACCGGCCGCTGCGCCGCCA
>JANYBQ010000393.1 GCA_025360705.1 Betaproteobacteria bacterium
GGCGGCGATGCTGATCGAGATCAAGTCGCGCATGTTGTTGCCGCCGCGCAAGGTGGCCGAAGGCCAGGAGGCGGAGGACCCCCGCGCGGAACTTGTGCGAAGGCTGATCGAATACGAACAGACCAAGCTGGCCGCGGCCGCGTTGAATGCCTTGCCGCAATTCGGCCGCGACTTTCTCAAGGCGCAGGTCACGATCGAACAATCGCTGCAACCGCGTTTTCCGGACGTGAATCTGGAGGACCTGCAACAGGCCTGGGCGGATATTTTGAAACGCGCGCGGCTGATCCAGCATCACCACATTTCGCGCAAAGAACTTTCGGTGCGCGAACACATGAGTATCGTGTTACGCCACTTGCAGGGGCGCAGGTTTGTCGAGTTCGAAAACCTGTTCGATGCGTCCAAAGGTTCGCAGGTCATGGTCGTCACCTTCCTGGCCTTGCTGGAGCTGGCCAAGGAAACCTTGATCGAAATTACCCAGGCCGAATCGTTCGCGCCGATTTATGTACGGCTGGCCTACACCATGGCCTGAGGACTCCAGCCCGTTTTTTCAGGATTCGTCCCGCGCCTCGCGGCCCATCAACGCCGTCAGGGCCTGCTGGGGACTCAGCCGGGCATCCAGCAAGGCCTCCACGGCGGCGGAAATCGGCATATCGATCGCCAGATGCCGCGCACGCTGCACCACGGTATGCGCGCAATAAACGCCTTCGGCAACATGGCCCAGCGACTGCACGGCTTGCAGCAAGGTCTGGCCTTGCGCCAATGCCAATCCGACCTTGCGGTTGCGCGACAGGTCTCCCGTGGCGGTCAGCACCAAATCGCCCAGACCGCTTAATCCCATAAAGGTTTCGGGCCTGGCTCCGAGCGCTACCCCCAGGCGGGTCATCTCGTGCAGGCCACGCGTGATCAGCGCGGCACGGGCGTTCAATCCCAAATACAAGCCATCGCACAAACCCGTGGCAATTGCCAACACGTTCTTGACCGCTCCGCCCACTTCCACGCCGACGATGTCGTCGCTGGTGTAAACACGCAAACTGGGACCGTGAAACGCCTGCACCAGTGTGGCACGTACCGACGCCTGGGCACTTGCAGCCACCAGCGCGGTCGGCTGGCCCCGCGCTACCTCCTGCGCGAAACTGGGTCCACTGAGTACACCCGCTTGTAATCCCGGCGCGGCCTGCGCCAATACCTCATGCGCCAGCAGGCCTTGCGGTCCCGCGTTCGGCAGCGCGGCGTCCGCCACGGCCTCTTCAAAACCCTTGCACAACCAGACCACCGGCACGCGGCAGTCGCGCAGCTGTAACAGCAGCTCGCGCAATGCGGCCATCGGGGTCGCGACGACTACCAGATCATGGTCTGCCAGCAACGACGGGGGCAGTAAAAGCGATGCAGTATCTCCGGCGTTATGCGCCGGCCAGACACCGATGTCCAGTTGCGTCGGCAGCGTGATGCCGGGCAGATACCGCTGGTTGATTCGCTGGTGGCGCATGGCACGCGCCTGTTGCGGGTCGCGCGCCCACAAAGTCACATGGTGCTTTGCATCGGGATTGCCACAGGCGCTGATGGCCAGCGCCGTTCCCCAAGCGCCCGCGCCAAGGATCGCGATTTTCATGGCCGGGAACCGTCAGCCGTGCTGCAACGATCCCAGCCCTTATTGGGTAACCATACCCTGGGTGTCGGTCGCGGCCAGCGCGGCCTGTGCGCGTTGCTGCTCGTACATCGCCTGAAAATTGATTTCGGACAAATGGACCGGCGGAAAGCCGCTGCGCTGGATCAGGTCGGCCACATTGGCGCGCAAATACGGGTACACGATTTGCGGGCAGGCGATGCCCATGATCTGGCTAAGCTGCTCGTCCGCGATATGGCGAATCTCGAAGATGCCGGCCTGTTTCAATTCCACCAGGAATACGGTTTTTTCCTGAAGCTTGGTCTGCACCGTGGCCGTCACACACACCTCGTAAATACCATCCGCCACGGTGTTGGCTTCCACCCCAAGCTGGATGTCTACCGAAGGCTGTTCCTTTTCCAGCAAAATCGCCGGGGAATTAGGTTGCTCCAGCGAGGATTCCTTGAGATAGACGCGCTGAATCTGGAAAATGGGGGTGTTTTCGTCGGCCATTGAAAATGCTTTCAGGTTGGAAAATCCGACGAACCCGCTGCGCTACAAACAATATCTGCGGCAACGGGCAAGCGGCGAGGGAAGGATTATCTCAGTTGGGGTCAGGGGTCGCGCGCGTCAAGCGGCGCTGAGTAACGGCATCAGGGCGCCGCGGCTATCGAGGTCCATCAAGTCGTCACAGCCACCCACATGGGTCTGGCCGATAAAAATCTGGGGCACCGTGCGCCGCCCCGTGATCTCCAGCATTTTGAGACGCGCGGCAATATCAAGATCGACGCGAACTTCGTCGATTTGCGCGACGCCTTTGGCGTGCAGGATTTGCTTGGCACGGATGCAATAGGGGCACACCGCCGTCGTATACATCTTCACAACTTGCATGGCAGACCTCAGGCCTTTTCGATAGGGAGATTCGCTGTTTTCCAGGCGCCCAGACCGCCTCCCAGCGACTGGGCCTGCTGGTAACCCAGCTTTTGGGCAATCGCCAGCGCCCGTCCTGAGCGCGCTCCGGTCTGGCATATCAGAATCAGCGGCAAGGTCTTGTTTTTTACCGTAGCCGTCAATTTTTCTTCCAGTTGACTAAAAGGAATATTTTTCGCGCCACCGACGTGGCCGGCCGCGAACTCCGCTGTCTCGGACACGTCCACCACTACAGCGCGCTCACGGTTGATCAGATTGACCGCGCCGGCCGGTGAAATGCCCGCCTGCGTCATGCCCTGCACCATGGGCCATAACAACATCGCCCCCGAAGACAATGCAACCAGTATCAGCATCCAGTTATCGACAATAAATTTCACGTGGTTCCTTGTTGGCAGGCGGCGACCGATCGCGCGCGTGGAGTCGGCATTTTAGAATGCCGGCTACTCCCCCGTCCGGTGCCGCCATTTGGCCTTACCGATGTGGGCCGCTTTTTCCACAGCAATCACCGCCATGATGGAAACCAAACATAAGCTCGTTTTGATACGCCACGGCGAATCGACCTGGAACCTGGAAAACCGCTTTTCCGGCTGGGTCGATGTGGACCTGACCGCAACCGGGGTCGAGCAGGCCAAAACCGCGGGACGGCTGCTGCGCCAGGAGGGATATGAGTTCGATCTTGCATACACCAGCGTGCTAAAGCGGGCTACCCGCACGCTCTGGCATTGCCTGGATGAGATGGACCGGACCTGGTTACCCGTGGTTCACAGCTGGCGTCTCAATGAGCGCCACTACGGCGCCTTGCAAGGTTTGAACAAGGCCGAAACCGCCAAACAATATGGCGATGCCCAAGTGTTGATTTGGCGCCGTAGTTACGACACCCCCCCTCCGGCGCTGAAGCCGCAGGACCCGCGCAGCGAACGCAGCGATATTCGTTACGCAAAATTGAAACCTGGCGAAGTACCACTTACTGAATGCCTCAAGGACACTGTCATGCGCGTCTTGCCGTTCTGGGGCGAATCCATGGCACCGGCGATCCGCGCCGGCAGACGTATCCTGCTGGCAGCACACGGCAACTCGATCCGGGCGCTGGTGAAGTACCTGGACAACATTTCGGACGCCGATATCGTGGGCCTCAATATCCCGAACGGAATTCCGCTGGTGTACGAACTGGATGCGGACCTGAAACCGGTGCGCCATTACTACCTCGGTGACGCCCAGGCCGCTGCTGCGGCAGCGGCGGCAATCGCAGCGCAAGGTAAAGCCTGAGTAAATACCTCGCATCGCGGACCCGATTACATTTGGGATGCTGCAAATAGTCTCGCAGTGTTGGAACCGCAAGTCCGAAACAGTGTCCTAGATGTATATTGAGTTTGAGTATTAGAGGGAATAAATATGGGTCAGAAACTGAAGATCGCCGGCTGGATTTCACTCGGCGTCGTCGCGGGTGCGTTGACGACCGTGTCGCTGCAGACCGTCGCGCGTGGCACTTTGGCGCCATTGCCGCTGGAGGAGTTGCAGCAATTGGCGGCGGTATTCAGCATGGTCAAGAGCGACTATGTGGAGCCCGTCGACGAAAAGAAGCTGATTACGGACGCAATCTCGGGAATGGTTAACAGTCTGGATCCGCATTCGCAGTATTTCGACAAAAAGTCGTTCAAGGAATTCCGCGAAGGCACAACGGGCCGTTTCGTCGGCGTGGGAATAGAGATTACCCAGGAAGACGGACTGGTCAAAGTGGTGACTCCGATCGAAGGTACGCCGGCGTTCAAGGCCGGCCTGAAGACCAACGATCTGATCACCAAGATTGACGACACGGCGGTCAAGGGTCTGTCGCTGAACGAAGCCGTCAAACGCATGCGCGGTGAGCCCAATACCAAGGTGCAACTGACAATTTTCCGCAAGGACGAGAACCGCTCCTTTCCGGTGACGATCACGCGCGAGGAAATCCGCACCCAGACGGTCCGTGGCAAGGTGATGGAGCCCGGGTATGCATGGATTCGCCTGAGCCAGTTCCAGGAACGTACGGTTGACGATTTCGCGCGCAAAGTCGAGGAAATCTACAAGCAGGAACCCAATTTGAAGGGTCTGGTGCTGGATCTGCGTAACGATCCCGGGGGTCTGCTGGATGCCGCCGTCGCGGTGTCGGCGGCATTCCTTCCCGAGAACGTGAACGTGGTGTCGACCAACGGCCAGTTGCCTGAAAGCAAGTTCATCTACAAGGCGTCGCCCGAGTTTTACCAGCGCCGCGGCTCGGCCGATCCGCTCAAACGCTTGCCCGCGGCTCTTAAAAACGTGCCGCTGGTTGTGCTGGTCAATGAAGGCTCCGCTTCAGCCAGCGAAATCGTAGCTGGCGCCTTGCAGGATTACAAACGCGGCATCATCATGGGGAACCAGACCTTTGGCAAGGGCTCGGTACAGACGGTGCGCCCGCTTGGGCCGGACACTGGCCTGAAAATCACCACCGCGCGTTATTACACGCCCAGCGGCCGGTCGATCCAGGCCAAAGGCATCGTGCCCGAGGTGATGGTGGACGAAACCGAGGAAGGCAATTTGTTCGCCGCGCTGCGCACCCGTGAAGCCGATCTGCAGAAACACCTCAACAGCGGCCAGGGTGAAGAGGTCAAGGACGCGACGCGCGAAAAGGCCCGTGATGAAGCGCGCAAGAAGCTGGAAGAGGAAGCTCGTAAACCGCCGGTTGAACGCAAGATACCCGAATACGGTTCGGACAAGGATTTCCCGTTGATCCAGGCAATCAATAAGCTGAAAGGCCAGCCAATCATGGTGAGCAAAACGCTGGTGGAACGCACGGAAGAGCCGAAGGAAAATTAGCGCCTTGCGCAAAGACAGCAGCTGCTTCAGAGGCGTCGGCGGCAGTCGATGAACGACGCACAGTTACTGCGTTACTCGCGCCACATCCTGCTGGATGAAATCGGCATCGACGGTCAGCAGCGTATTTCGGACGCACATGCGCTGGTGATCGGTGCCGGTGGCTTGGGCTCTCCCGTGGTTCTGTACCTTGGCTCCGCCGGGGTCGGGCGTATCACGCTGGTGGACCACGACGTTGTCGACTTGACCAACTTACAGCGCCAGATCGCCCATACGGCAGAACGCATCGGTTTGCCCAAGGTGGCTTCCGCGTCTTCAGCCGTTGCCGCCATCAACCCCGAGGTGCGGCTCACGCCTTTGCAAACACGTGCCGACGCCGCCTTGCTCAATGGGCTGGTGTCGCGCTGTGACGTGGTGCTGGACTGTTCCGACAACTTCGCTACCCGCCAGCTGGTCAATGCGGCTTGTGTCAAACACCGCAAGCCATTGGTGTCGGGCGCCGCGATACGTTTCGACGGCCAGATCGGCGTCTACGACACCCGCGACGAAAAAGCGCCTTGTTATGCGTGCGTATTTCCGCCCGACGCCGCGTTCGAGGAGGCGCCATGCGCCACCATGGGTGTGTTTGCGCCGCTGGTAGGCATCATCGGCAGCATGCAGGCCGCGGAAGCGCTCAAATTACTGGCCGGCATAGGCCGGTCCCTGGCCGGTCGTCTGTTGATGCTCGACGGGCGATTCATGGAATGGAACGAGGTACAGGTAGCGCGCGACAACACCTGCCCGGTATGTGCGAATCGCTGAGGTCAGGCCGGTATCACAGGTTCTTTTTCGCGCTTTTGGCCGCGGGGCTACCTGTTAAACTTTGTTTCGAGCCCATTCCATAAGCCTTGACTTCATCGATTGCATCGTCCGTGGTAAATATCAATGACCTGCGCCTCGGTGACGCGCGTGCATTGCTGGAGCATGGCGCGACAGCTTCTCTGCCCGACATCGGTTCCTCGCCCACCGCCTACGTTCAGGGAGTCATCGATGGGCTGTGCGAACTCTCGCTCAAGGATCCGCTCACCGGGCTAGCCAACCGGCGCCATTTCCACTCGGTGCTGGACCGCGCCATCGATGTGGTCGCCCGGTCCGGTGAACCAGCGCTGCTGTTGATGGTGGACATCGATCATTTCAAAAGCA